>JAESSL010000146.1 GCA_016764135.1 Alphaproteobacteria bacterium | reverse complement strand
CTACGCCTTGGTTTTACCGAAGACGAATTATCGGGAACCGGCAGTGATCGATTCCTCGACGCAATGATCGTTTCTGGCGACGCCGCCACGATTCAGGCCCGCATTCAGGCGCATTATGACGCCGGCGCGACGCATGTTTGCATTCAACCGGTGAACCCGGACGGGTCCGCCAACCCGGACTGGAACGCCCTGGAAGCCTTGGCGCCGGGCGCCTAACAGGTTTTATTGCTTTTTGGGGAAGTCCTGGTGAATTTCCCCTACGGCTTTCAAAATCCCCAAATTTCTATAGGGTGATGAAAGAACTAACTACATCGGAGATGCGCTATGCAGATGAATGCGAACGCCAATCGGGGTGATGACTCTCCCCTAAACTTGGAGCCGCTTTCCGATCTCATGGGCGTTGCGATCACAGGCTTGGACCTTTCCAAACCACTCGTGGAGGCGACGCGCAAAGCCGTACTCGACGCTTTTTTGAAATATCAATTGCTCGTTTTTCGCGACCAGCGCCTCACCAAGGATGAGCAGGTCGCGTTCTCCGAACAGTTTGGCGAGTTGGAGCGCCACACGTTGCGAAACCGCGGCGCAAACGACCATCCATTGGTCCATATCGTCTCAAACTTGAATTCAAAGGGCGCGCCAAGCGGGGTTGTGAAGTCGACCCAATGGCATTCGGATAAATCCTTTCGCCCCGCCCCCTCCATGGCGACGATTCTGCATGCGGTTACCTTGCCGCCTGACGGCGGCGACACATGCTTCGCCAATATGTACGCCGCCTACGACGCGCTGAATGACAATCAAAAGTCCGATCTCAGCGGGTTGAAGGTCGTTCATAGCTGGGAATTGTCCCGCGAGAATATCGGTCGAACCATGAGCCAGGAAGAAAAAGACGATGCGCCGCCGATGAGCCATCCGCTTGCGCGCCCTCACCCTGACACAGGTCGGATCACCCTGTTTATCGGGACTCACGCCTCTCATATCGACGGCGCGCCGTTTGACGAAGGCCGCGACCAGATAGAACGACTGGAAGAGCATTCGACTCAGCCGCAATTTATCTATCGTCACCAGTGGCGATCCGGCGACCTCGTCATGTGGGATAACCGATGCCTGTTGCATCGCGCCGATCCTAATTTTGACGCCGCCGCACACCCCCGGCTGCTCCACCGGACCTGCCTTAGAGGGACGCCGACCGCATATACGCCGCATAAACGCCATTGTGGAGACGTAACCGAAGATGGACGAAAAAGAGCGCGTATTTCAGGAACGACTCAAAAAGCTACGAGACGATTACACCGCTCGATTGCCGACGTTCCTGGACGCGCTGGATGCATTGGCGAAAACGCTGGAAACGGCAAAGACCGAAGACGAGCGGCGAAGCGCTTTGGAAGGCATTCAGTCGGACGCACACAAACTGTCGGGTTCTGGCGCGACTTTCGGGTTTGCAAAAGTCAGCGACGACGCGAGTATTCTGGAACAACTGGCCGTCGCAACGCTTCAAGGCAGTAGCGGCGTCTCCTCTACGATTTTTAGCCAAATCACGCAAATCCTCGAAGATATTCGAGCGGCGAGCGACGACAGTCCAAAGCAGACCGATACTCTGACACCACCGCCAAACCGCCCCCTTCAGGACGGCGACCGTCTTATTCTCATCGAACCTGACCCAACACAGGCGAGACGCATTGAATCCGAACTCTCGAATTTTGGTTTCAAAATCGAACGACTGACTTCGCCGCGCGATCTTATCGCAGCGCTGGAACACAAAGGTGTTTCCGCCATCTTGTGGGACAGTGATTTTTTTGGCGAAAATCAATCGCTCCTCCAGAACAACAAAATCGGTGACGCTCTTAAGAAATTCGAGATTCCACTTATCTTCCTCTCGGAGAATTCCAGCACAAAAGCACGATTGGCCGCCGTGCGTGCGGGATGCGACGCCTATGTTCTGAAGCCCTTCAACTCAGCGGAAATAGTCGATATTCTCGACGAACTGACGGATAAAAGAGAAGCTAACCCCTATCGAATTCTCATTGTCGATGACGATGAAGATATGGCGAATTTCAACAAGGTCATTCTTGAACAAGCAGGCATGATCGTTGACGTCATATCCAATCCGTTGACCCTGCTGGAAAAGATACTGGATTTTACGCCGGAGCTCATCTTGCTCGACTTATACCTGGGCGGCTGCACCGGCATAGAACTGGCGAGAGTTATTCGACAAAATAACGCATACACCGGAATTCCCATCGTCTTTTTCTCAACCGAAACCGAACAGGAGAGTCAATTGGACGCCCTGCGGCAAGGGGGCGATGACTTTCTGACGAAAGCAATCGGACATCGAAAACTGGTCGAAACCATCGCTATTCGCGCAAAACGGTTTAGGTCGCTTAACCTGCTAATGGTCCAGGATAGCCTCACGGGACTGTTGAACCACACCGCAACCAAACAAGCGTTGGAAACTGAGATTACGCGCGCGCAAAGAACCGGAACCGAAGTCGCTTTCGCCATGCTCGATATTGATCATTTCAAGTTAGTGAACGACACGCACGGCCATCAGGTTGGCGACTGGGTGATTAAAAATCTGTCCCGTCTTCTGAAACAGCGGTTGCGCAAAGGAGATATTGTCGGACGGGTCGGCGGCGAAGAATTCGCATTGGTGTTGCCGGGGGCGACCGAACAAGACGCGCTGACGGCGGTCAACCAAATGCGGATCGCCTTTTCGGACATAGAACACCAATCGCCCGATGGGGAATTTCACTGCACGTTAAGCGGTGGAATCGCAACATACCCCACAAACGCCACCGCAATGGCGTTAACAAATGCAGCGGACCAAGCCCTATACGAAGCAAAAGGAAACGGGAGAGATCAGATCGTCTTGTTTAACGCTGACAAGACCAAATAACCTTCAAGCCAACGCTCGTTTTTCGCGCCAATCCGCCACACAGGACCGTTAATCCTGAACGGCCTATCGGGCGGCTGATACTGGAAACCCTGAGCCGATCACCGTCAAGGCGGTGAATAACGCCGTATCACGACCTTCAGCGAATCTTCGAGATCAGGTCCTTAAATTTCTTCAACAGTACTTGTAAGCTGCAACGCGTCGTCGAGCTGAACGCTACGCGTTTCGTTGACGCCAGATTTCGTGAACGCGTTCACCAAGCGTAACGGGATCAAATGGTTTCGCTATAACACCCAGCGCACCCAATTCTTCATATCGTTGCTGCTCTTCCTTCATGACTTTTGCGGTCATAAAGATTACCGGAATGTCTTGGAATGCGTCGTTATCCCGCAGGCTGCGCAACGCTTCGATGCCGTCCATACCCGGCATCATGATGTCCAAAATCACCAAATCTGGCTGAAATTCAATCGCCGCCGACAAAACCTCGACGCCCGAATCACAGGTCTTGACGGTAAATCCGCCTAAATTTTCCAACGCTAAAACCCCAATGGTCTGAATATCGGGGTCATCTTCCGCGTACAGGATTTTTTCCAAGTCCATAAGTAATAGAGCGCTACATTCCAGCGGCGGCGCCACTATGGCCACCCGCACAATTCAAGGTACATTAATCATAAGAGAGAACGCGTTAACGCACTCTTAACAATCTCGACAGACCCGACGATATCGCATTTGAACCCTGACAGTTCGGAAGATCTACAGCGTCTATCGTTACGCTGATTTTCTCCGGTCCAACGCGGATTGCATTAATTCGAGACGATCATTGCCAAAATACATGTCATCGCCATCAATGAAGAAGGTTGGCGAACCAAACCCGCCACGTGCGATCAAATCATCCGTCGTCTCAAACAAACGACGCTTCAGCACGTCTTCGGTAATTCGTTCAAAAAACGAGTCGGCGTCCATGCCGACCGATTCAACGACGCTGCGCAGCACGTCTTCCTGAGACAAATCCTTGTCATCGCGCCAGTACGCCTCGAAGCAGGCGCGGGAGTATTCTGATACCTTGCCATCATCTATGGCGACAAAGGCGCCGCGCAGCGCCTTAACGCTGTTCAGGGGAAATACGCTGGGCTTGATCATCGAAATACCCTGGTGGCGCGCCCAATCCGCCATATCCTTCTGGTAATAATTATCCTTGGGCGGCACCGGGTTTTCCCGACGCTGGTAGACACTTGGGTTTACTTTATTGAAGACGCCGCCAACGAGAAACGGTTTCCAGACCAGATCCGCACCATTGCGCTCGCAAAAGGGGCCGATCCGATCAAACGCAAAATACGTCCAGGGACTCGAAATATCGTAAAAGAATTCAATGGTTGTCATCATGCGACCTTCTCGTTAGCGCGTTCCAAATTTCTCAAAATCATATAGCCGACGCCCCCTCCCGGGCAAGTCAGAGATTTG
>JAESSL010000145.1 GCA_016764135.1 Alphaproteobacteria bacterium | reverse complement strand
GTCCCGGCGCCCGTTGGCCAGACCTTCGGCGTCAAAGGGTTTGGAGCGCAAGCCGCGGCGTCGATGCGGGTCGTCCACGATGGTGATCGCCGAATCAAATACGGCCTCGTTCATTTTGTCTTTCAAAAAGCTGGTGTCGCGCGCGATGGAGGCCCCGTTGATCGCGCCGGCGAAATGGCCCAGCAGGCCATGGCTGACGCGCGGATCGAACACGACGGGCGCCGTCATGGTGGACGCCTTGCGCGGGTTCAGGCGCTTTACCGCGCGTTCCCCCGCCGCTCGGCCAACCTCGGCTGAATTATCAAGATCCTCGCCTAACACCGTACTGGAAAATTCATAGTCGCGCTCCATCGCCGTGCCTTCGCCCGCAATGACCGAGACGCCGACCCCATGGCGCGATATGGCGTAGGAGGCGTTAAACCCGTTCGACGCCGCCAGGGTGATCTCGGTGTTGGACCAGCTTGATTCCGATCCTTCCGAATTAGTGACGCCCTTGACCGCCAGCGCGGCTTCTTCAGCTTCGCGGGCGCGCTCGATCAGCATTTCCGCCGAGGGTTCGACCGGATCGTGGGTGTCCAGCTCCGGCGGGGTCCCGGTGAAGAGTTCGTCCGGGTCCGCCAATCCGCAATAGGGGTCGTCCGGCACGACCTTGGCCATGGCGATGGCGCGATCCACCAGATCGTTCAGCGCTTTTGCATCCCAATCGTTGGAGGACGCGACGGCTTGCTTGCCGCCAAAGAACACCCGCAATCCCACATCGCGGGATTCGGAGCGTTCCAGATGTTCCGGTTTGCCGAACCGTTCGGCGTGCGACAGGGCCGCGCTGTTGATGAGCACCGCGTCGGCGGCTTCCGCGCCGTTGGCTTTCGCCTTGGCGATTAAATCGGCGAGCAGGCTTTGGGCGTCGGTCGTGGTCATGCGGCTCTCTTTCAGACAGGGTTTGTTTTGCGCCAGTCTATTTCAAGATCAGGGGCGCGCCAACAAAGATGATGGCGAGCGCTAGAACAATAAAGAACTTGATGCGTTCTTTGTTAAAATTCACAAGGGCGCTGTCGAGATCGTCAATATCCGCCATGTCTTGAAGGCGTCTGATCCGGCGTTCCCTCATTTTCGTCTGGAAGAAGCGCGACGCCATCAGGAGCATCACCAGCCCGAAGCACAGGCCGAAGGCGACTTCCCAAATCCAGGCTCCTAAAATCTCGGCGGTCGACATGCTTGGTTGAGAGGGCCGGACTGCCCGGCCCCCCTCCCTGTGACATTCTGTTACGCGCCGATGTTACGGCCTTGCTTCGCGGCGCGATTGACGGCGCTGGTGATGGCCTTCAGCGATGCGGTGACGATATTAGAATGCATCGCCACGCCAAACAACGGCGCGTCGTCATCCGGCGTTTCAATTTCGACATAGGCGATGGCGGTGGCGTCTTCGCCATGCCCGGCCGCGTGTTCGCTGTAATCGACGACATGAAAGGTGAGCCCGCATTCACGGCTCAGCGCGTCGATATAGGCGGAAATCGGGCCGTTGCCTTTGCCGCCGATGGTCTTGTCCTCGCCCTTGAACCGGACGCCTGCATTG
This sequence comes from Alphaproteobacteria bacterium, assembly GCA_016764135.1. Lineage (GTDB taxonomy): Bacteria > Pseudomonadota > Alphaproteobacteria > UBA8366 > JABJJH01. The sequence continues at coordinate 1,945 of JAESSL010000145.1, read as the reverse complement.
ATGTCGCGCATTTCCGACGCATGGGCGGCCGGGACGGTGCGATGTTCAATGAAGTCCAGCGGCGCTGTCGGTCTCAGATATTCATCCTGGAAAATTTCCCAGATATCCGCCGCGGTCACTTCCTTGCCGCTCTGGTCGGTAATGCCTTGCACGACCTGGCTGAACTCCACCTGAAGGCGGCGCGGCAAGACGACGCCGTAATCCTGCTCCAGTAAATAGGCGATGCCGCCCTTGCCGGACTGGCTGTTGATGCGGATGACCGCTTCGTAGCTCCGTCCCACATCCAGGGGATCGACGGGCAAATAGGGAACTTCCCACATGCCGCTATTGCTTTCCTTGATCGACGCCATGCCCTTTTTGATCGCGTCCTGATGCGACCCGGAAAAGGCGGTGAAGACGAGGTCGCCGCCATAGGGATGGCGTTCATGCACCGGCAACTGGTTGCAGTATTCGGCGACGCGGCGAATATCGTTGATGTCCGACATGTCCAGTTTGGGGTCGATGCCCTGGGTGAACATGTTCATGCCCAGGGTCACGACATCGACATTGCCCGTGCGCTCGCCATTGCCGAACAAAGTGCCTTCAATGCGGTCGGCGCCGGCCATAACGCCCAACTCCGCCGCCGCCACGCCGGTGCCTCGGTCATTGTGCGGGTGCAGGCTGAGGATGACGCTGTCGCGGTTTTTGATGTTGCGGCAGAACCATTCGATCTGATCGGCGTAGATGTTCGGCGTCGACATTTCCACGGTTGCGGGCAAGTTGAGGATAATGCGGTTGTCCGGGGTGGAGCCATAGACGTCCATGACCGCCTCGCAGACCTCGATCGCATAATCCATTTCCGTGCCGGTGAAGCTTTCCGGGGAATATTCGTAAATGATTTCCGTCTTGGTCTGTTGCGCCAATTCATGAACTAATTTGGCGCCCTTCACCGCGATATCAATGATCCCCGCCTTGTCGAGACCAAACACGACGCGGCGCTGCAAGGTGGAGGTTGAATTGTACAAATGGACGATCGCGCTTTTCGCGCCTTCGATGGATTCATACGTGCGGCGGATCAGCTCCTCGCGCGCCTGGGTCAACACCTGGATTTTTACGTCGTCGGGAATCAAGCCGCCGTCGATCAATTCACGCACGAAGTCGAAATCGGTCTGCGAGGCGCTGGGAAACCCGACTTCGATTTCCTTGAAGCCCATCTTGACCAGGGTGGCGAACATGCGGTGTTTGCGTTCGCCGTCCATGGGTTGGATCAAGGCCTGATTGCCGTCGCGCAAATCCACGCTGCACCAGGTCGGCGCCTTGGTGATGACGGCGTCAGGCCAGGTGCGATCGGTCAAGGGGATGGGCGTAAAGGCCTGATACTTGTGAAAGGGCATCGGGCTGTCGGTCTGGATGGTTGGCGTCTGCTTACCGGGTGTTTCGTTGCTCATGGGTCTTCTCCGAATTCTGCGTCCGTCTGGCCTCTTTGGGGCTGCGGACGAAATAATAATATCTGGTGTGGACTAGCGGCGCGTTTACGGCCACCGGCGACCGCTCAGGCCCGGCGACCGCCAGTTAGTCGTAGACCTAGTCCAGCATCCTGCAATTCACGTACGGTAATAGGGCGCGGGGATGACGCAAACTTAATTCGGGGGGATGAAATGCCAATCATGGCGAAAACCTTCTTGGGAAGTATACCTTGGGGAACTGTGCGACAACAAACCGGATTCCCGGTCAATAATCGTCCCGGCGCGCGTCAGGCGGCCGGGCGCGTAAGTCGCGCTAGTCGTAGTCCCAAGGTGAAGGTCATAATCATAGGGCGAAACTATGCTTTAAATAAATGCGGGTCAAGATCGGCAGGATACCCTCGGTGGGAGCGGTTGCGAAACTGGCTTGGCGCCCATGCATAGGCATGGCGGCGTGGTTTCTATTCGGAGGATGCAGGTTCTTTCCTCTTTTCTCGAATAGG
>JAESSL010000144.1 GCA_016764135.1 Alphaproteobacteria bacterium | reverse complement strand
CATGGAAAATGCACGAACTGGCTCTTTAGTCAGCGTTCGAATCTACCGCGCCCCGGCTTCGCGAATGTCGTTGGCCCGAGCGGCCATATACGGGTCCGGTAAATTTGCAAAACCCCGCGCTATTTTAGAAATTTCAGCCTGAACAGCGGCTTCTGCGTTCACTTTTAGCGTTTCGATGCGCCGTTCCACGCCTTCGGTCAGTCGGGAGCCGGTTAGCATGTGCCGATAGGCGTCCAGCAAATAGCCCAGCTCTTCGCCCGCTGAACCATGCATCGTCAACGCACGGTTTTTCAGGCGGCGAATCTGCCTGCTGGATCGCGAGACTGCGACCTTGAACCGGGATTTTTCAGATTCAATCTGCGTTTCATCAATGGAATATTCTGGCACGGTCGGCGCGCCGGATTCCGTCACATGAGGGGTTCCGATAGCGATGCCGGGCGAAACGCCCAGACCTTCAAGAACCCGCTCTTCTTTCAGGCCAGCAACCTTCTTTTTAGAGCGGCCTTTGCGGGCGCTTTTTACAGTCCCAGCGCCCTTAGCATTCATTGAATTTACCGTTTACCAGCTCTTCAATCGCGGCCATGGCGGTTGTCTCGTCCTGGCCATTCACGGTAACGCGAATACAGGTTCCCTTTGACGCCGCCAACATCATCAAGCCCATGATCGATTCACCGGACACATCGGCTCCGTCTTTTTCAACCGAAATATTCGCGTCAAACGCACCGGCCACTTTGACGAATTTAGCCGCCGCGCGCGCGTGCAGACCGCGTTGATTCAGAATTGTCATATTCGTGACAAGCGTCATCTCACTTAACCTGGTTCGACAGGAGCTTGGATGCGAGATTTATGTATTTCTGGCCCGCTTCCTGCGCCGCCACCGCCGCATCGTCAAGCGCCATGGCGCTGCGAACGCTGGCCAGTTTAACCAACATCGGCAAATTAACCCCGGCGATCACCTCAACCTTGGATTGCTCCATGATCGAAATCGCCAGATTGGATGGCGTACCGCCGAATAAATCCGTCAGAACAATCACGCCGTCGCCCGAGTTCACGGCGTCAACTTTTTCAATGATTTCCTGACGGCGCAACTCCATATCGTCGTCAGGCCCGATCGACACCGCCGCCGTCGCTTCCTGCGGGCCGACAATATGTTCGAGCGCAGCGACGAATTCCTTCGCCAGATCGCCATGAGTAACCAGCACAACGCCAATCATTATGAAAACCCCGCAGCCGTCAGCTTAACCAAATCCCAAGCGTATTCGCGTTTATCGTCCATACGCAATTCAGGTATACCTAGAGCATGTCTCGGCCATTTTGACCACCCTGCCCATCCATGTCGCGATGATACAAAAAATACCGACGCCCCTGATTTTGCAACCATTCCACAAGGCGTTCTGCTGTATAGACAGAGCGATGACGACCTCCGGTGCAGCCAACCGCAATGGTCAGGTAACTTTTCCCTTCCGCTTCATATCGCGGTAATAAAATCCCAAGCATGGTCGTCAAGGACTTCAGGAATACGTCAAAATCCGGATCGGCGGCAATGTAGGCGCCCACACCGCTGTCCTGACCGGTCAAGGGCCGAAGCGCATCGTCATAATGCGGATTGGCGAGAAACCGGACATCAAACACCAGATCAGATTCTCGCGGAACGCCCCGCCGATAGGAAAACGAGGTGACGTTCACACTCAAGCCCAGCCCCAGGTCCAACCCGAATTGTTCGCCAATTCGTTCTTTAAGGATCCACAACGTCTTTTGCGACGTATCAATCACAACGTCCGCTCGGTCCCGCAATGGCGCCAGTAAGTTCCGCTCCAGTCGAATGCCGTCTGGCACGGGCCGGTCCAGCGCCAGAGGGTGACGGCGGCGGGTTTCCGTATAACGCCGCAACAGAGTTTCGCCGTCGCAATCCAGATACAGCATCTGGACATCAACATCCTGATCCGACTCTAACCGGTCCAACGCGTCCAGAAAGGCATCCACGCCAAAGTCCCGATTGCGAACATCAACGCCCATGGCCAAGGGTCGTTGACCCGAGCTTGCAGCCTCGACGCTCAACAACGTCGCCATCATGGATAACGGCAGATTATCAACGGCTTCGTAGCCTAAATCTTCAAGCATTTTCAGCGATGTCGTGCGTCCCGCGCCCGACATTCCGGTTACGATCACGACACGCCTTGGCGTCTTGGTCTCGCCTGTCACGATTTTGCCGCTCCCTGTTGACTATGCATCTATATTCTCTGGTTTTGTCCGAATCGCAAGCCGGACCTTAGCGGCGGCGGATGGCTCAAACGCCCAAAGCAGCAATCGACGGACCACGACGCCGTCCAGTTCAACGGTCCTCACATCGGGCATTCGGGCCACAGCATCCCGAGACGGCGCCAGATCGACGACCAGTACAACGCCTGCCGACGGGACTGTTTTTATCCTCGGCAGGGTGACGATTCCAAGCCCCCGCACTTCTATCTTACCCTGCAGTTCCGGAGGCGCGCTCGCGTTCAGCTCATCGTTTACGCGCCGTAACACGGTCCGGTCGTCGGCGACCAGACGCGCGCCGCCATCCAGCAACCGCAACGCCAGATCGGATTTGCCGCTGCCGGGCGGCCCCCGCAGCAAAACGCCAACACCGTCCAGTTCGATCGTCGTGCCGTGTATTGTTTCGTCAATCGCGCCGCGTATCCCTTTGTTCTTTTGCGGCGCATCCGGCATCAGCGTGATATCCAGGGCTTGAACTGTTTCCCCAATTTCAATCCCTGACGCTGATAGGTGGAGCCAATCGAGCCGCCATAGATCCGGTCTGGCCGTTGGGTGAGCCGCTCATACACAAGGCGTCCCAGAATTTGGCCATCCGCAATCAGGAACGGTACATCATGGGACCGAACCTCCAACACCGCCCGGCTACCGGCGCCGCCATTGGCGTCGTCGCCAAATCCGGGGTCGAAAAACCCGGCGTAGTGTACCCGAAATTCACCGACAAGCGTGTCGTAGGCGACCATTTCAGCTGCGTGATCCGGTGGCACGGTCACGGATTCCGACGACGCCAGAATATAAAAATCATCCGGATTCAGAATCAACTCCGGCGCATGGTTCCGGTAAATAGGCTCCCAAAAATCCCGCGGATCATAATGATCTTTGCAATCCAGATCGATGAGCCCGGCGTGTTTGCGGGCGCGAAACCCCATCAACCCCGTTTCGGGATCGCCCTGAAGGTCAACGGTGAACGGAATGCCCTCCTTGATATTGTCGGGCGCGGCGCTGTCGGCCGCAGATTCAATCAACTGCGCTTCTTCGTTCAACCGTCGCAAGGCCTGATCGCTGTAGGTGAAATTGCCGCGCTTCAGGCGCAGTTGGCTTAATCGCGAGCCAGTGCGCACGATCACGCTAAAGGTTCGCGGCGAAATTTCCGCATAAAGGGGACCGTCATACCCACTACGCACCCGGTCGAATTCGGCGCCATTATCGGTAATGAGACGGGTAAAGATATCCAACCGACCCGTAGAGCTTTTCGGGTTGGCGATGCCGGATATACCCGGACTTAACGAGAGTCCTTCCAGCAGCGGCGCTACATAAACACACCCCTTTTCAAGCACCGCACCGTCGGACAAATCCAGTTGATGGAGGCTTAATCTTTCCAGTTTCCCCGCCACGGTTTCATGGGGCCCTGGCAAAAAACTGGCCTGAACCCTGTACGCTATATTGCCGAGTCGAAGGTCGAGGCTGGCGGGTTGAATCTGTTCGTCTTCAATCGGCGTTTCAGCGGTAATTTCACCCGTCTTTATAAGCGCGCGAATAGCCTGCGACGGTAATATCCCCGTCCTGTGCCGAACCGGCGCATCAAGATTGCTTTCAGGCATAAAACTTCATCCAATGCGGTCGTCGTCAGGGCGCGTTCATCCCAGCCCATCCAGGTTCGCTCACCATACACTAACTATCAAACAAAAGCGCTCGACGCCATCGCTGGAAATACATGCCAAGACACCGACAACCTACGCCGGCAGCCTCACCGTAAATTTTGCGCCAATGACCGCACCGTCGGCGCCCCGCCGGTTCTCCGTGCGGATTACGCCCGCATGCGCTTTGATGATTTGCCGAGAAATAGAGAGACCCAAGCCGGAATGCATGCCAAATTTTTCACTGGCTGGCCGCTCACTGTAAAGTCGATCAAACACCGCTTCCAGTTTTCCCTCAGGCAGGCCGGGTCCGGTATCTGAAATTGTAGTTTCAACATAGTCGCCTCGCCGCGCGACATGAATTTCGATTGTCGAGCCGGGCGGTGAAAAGCTCTCCGCATTTGCAATTAAATTCCTGAAGACCTGCACCAACCGGCCTTCCAGCCCCGGCGCCACCAGCGTGGCGGGCGCACCGTCGATACTCAGATGCATACGTGGCGCGTCTGAATCTTCGTCATGCGCAACGCTGTGTATATCGACCAACGTTTGCAACAACCCGACCACTTCCACAGGCTGCATTGATTCGCGGCTCAGTTCTGAATCCAGCCGTGAATAGTCTGAAATATCAGAAATTAACCGATCCAACCGCTGAACGTCTTCCTGAATAATAGTCATCAACTGCTTCTGCTGCGCCGGATCGGTAATACGCGCCGCTGTTTCAACCGCACTGCGCAGCGACGTCAGGGGATTTTTGATTTCGTGACTGACATCGGCGGCAAATCTCTCAATCGCGCCCAATCGCAAGGACAAGGCGCTGGTCATATCCCGCAACGCGCCGGATAAATCGCCAATTTCATCGCCGCGATGGGTCATGTCGGGGATTTCAATCACGCCCCCGGCGCCGGGAACCCCCGCCGCCGCCGCCGCCAACATCCGAACCGGGCGGGCGATAGCGCGGGCCAGATATAAAGACAGTAACACCGTGATGACCAAAGCAATGCCAAACAGCTCCACCACAACAAGGCGCACGTCGCGAATGGCGGCGTGCACTTCGGCGCCGCTTTTAGACACCATCAGGACCCCGATCACCTGATGAAACCGCTGCACGGGCATGGCGACGGACAAGACAAACCCGCCATCGCGATCCGCTCGCACCACGCCGGTAACCTCGCCAGACAGCGCAGCGACGGCTTCGGGATAGTCTCTTATATGGGGCCGTTGGCTCTCCTGATAGGTGTCCAGATCGCGGGGACCCTGAAAGGCGTCAAACAGCCAGTCGAGCATGATTAAAAACCGTTCAACCGCAGGGGAGCCGTCCCGGAGAGGCGACAATTCAAAAATCTGCACCAAGCGGTCGCGCCCCCCGACATTCCGGCTGTCGGCGATCAGAGCGCCGTTGGTCAGAAATAACTGCGCGCGCACGGGCGCCGCCGCAGTCAATCGCCGGATCATATTGCGGGCGTGCAAAACATCGAGCACCTGCGACCCGTTGGGTTGAATCCGGATGGCGCCTTCTCCCAACGCGCCAGCGAAGAGGTCCGACTGGCGTCGCAACCCATCAAGCTCGGCTTCCAACAATCCGTCCTGATACGGGCCAAGATAAAGGAGGCCAACAACCGGTATCGCCAGCGCCAGAATATTGACCGCAAGAATGCGCCAGGTAAGTGGCGAAATCAGACGCCGCCGCACACGCCGAGGCGAAGACGCCACAGCCACGCGCCGTGTATTATCGATATGCGCCCGGTCAGTCATGTCGGTGTTTTACT
>JAESSL010000143.1 GCA_016764135.1 Alphaproteobacteria bacterium | reverse complement strand
TGCAGGACATTCCCCATACCGGCCCCGGCAACCTCATCAGCGGGCTAATCGAAAGTTTTGACAACTACCGCGCCCGTCTGGAAGACGCCGCTGCATCGGGAACCGGCGTTCCGGTTTCCAGCGTTCGCATTCGACCGCCCTTGCCCAAACCGGGCAACATCGACTGCATGGCGGTAAATTATATGGAAGACGGCACGCGCGACGCCCCGGCGCCCATCAACGCCTTTCACAAATCCGCCAGCGCGATCATTGGCGACGGCGACACGATGGTTCTGCCGGACGTCCCCGCGACGATCTTTGAAGGCGAGGCGGAAATCGCACTCGTCATCGGAAAAACCGCCGATAACGTCTCCGCCGCCGACGCCATGGACTATGTGTTCGGCTATATGAATTTCATCGACGGGTCCGCGCGCGGTCTTCTGCCGCCGGGCAACACTTTTTTCCAGATGAAGTCCCGCGAAACCTTCGCGCCCATTGGGCCTTATCTGGTCACGGCCGATGAAATCGCCAATCCGCAGAACCTGCAAATCAAGCTCTGGGTGAATGGCGAGGTAAAACAAAATTTCAACACGGACGATATGGCGCATAACATCAAGCGCTGTATCGAATGGGCCAGCTCCATTCATACCCTGCATCCCGGCGACATTCTGGCGACCGGCACCAATCACCGGGGCCTGAGCTCGTTTCAGGATGGCGACAACGTTGAAATTGAAACGGAAGGTCTGGGTCGCCTGAGCTTCAACATCCGGGACGACCTGAAACGCACCTGGTCGCGCGACACAAGGCTGGAACACGCTGACAAAGGCGCCGACGGACCGGCGACGCCGCAATTGACCGGCAAATACGCGTAAGAAAACAGGGTCATTAGACCGGAGAGCGAAGGGATTCATCATGGCGACGAATGACGATTGGCTGAATTTGGTTCAGGAAGAAACGCTTGAGCCGGATTTGCCCATTTGCGACACCCACCATCACCTGTGGGATTTCAAAACAGAGCGCGTCGACCCACGATACTTTATCGAGGAGTTCCAGCGGGACGCACAATCCGGTCACAATATCGTCTCCTCGGTTTTCATCGAATGCGCGTCCATGTACCGCGCTGACGGCCCGGAAGAGATGAAGCCGGTTGGCGAGGTCGAATTCGTCAACGGCGTCGCCGCCATGGGCGCGTCCGGACTGTATGGCGCTACAAAAGTCGCCGCGGGAATCATTGGTCATGCGGAGCTCATGCTCGGGTCACAGGTAAAGGGCGTCCTGGAAGCGCTCATCGCCGCCGCGCCTGCACGCTTTCGCGGCATTCGCCGCACCGGCGCATGGGATCCGGACCCACGCATCAATTGGGGCCGCAACGTATCGGGCCCCGGCCTGTATCGGGATTCAAAATTTCGCGAAGGCTTTGCGGAACTGGGGGGTCTCGGGCTTATATTTGAGGGCGTCTGTCGCCATCCGCAACTTGCCGATTTTGTCGACCTCGCGCGCGCCTTTCCGGACACGACGCTCGTGCTGAACCATCTGGGCGGCGTCGCGGGGGTTGGGCCCTACGCGGGCAAACGCGATGAAATTTTTACGGAATGGAAACAGAGCATCGCCGATTTGGCGTCGTGTCCCAATATTGTCATGAAACTCGGCGGCATCAATATGGAATACGCCGGGTTCGGCTGGCATGAAAACCCGGCGCCGCCAACGAGCCAGGCGCTCATCGAGGCGACCGAACGCTATTACGAAACTGCTATTGAGAGCTTTGGACCGGAGCGCTGCAAGTTCGAATCCAACTTTCCCGTCGACAAAGTCAGTTGCAGCTACAACGTCCTGTGGAACAGCTTCAAGCGCATGACCACCGGATATTCAGCCACAGAGCGCGCGTTTCTTTTTCACGACACCGCCGCCCGCGTTTACCAACTGTAACGGTCTATCCGGTTAATTGAGCTGGCTCTTCCGGCCGGTTAATTGAGCGGACTCTTCCGGTGGGTTGATTTGCCGGTCCGGGATGATCGAGTTCTTACCAAGATATTGGTAATACTCATCGTCACTGGCTTGGCATATATCACGCAACGCCCAGAGCGCGCGCCCCAGCGTCGTTTCGTGGAACAACCAGTTCTCAACTTTCAGGCTCGATCCATATCCGGGCTGAGCGGTAATGGATTCGGTATAATACGCCTTTAAATCCTCATAGGCGAGTTTCAGAACGCGCCCCTTGAGCAAGTCATCGCGCGGCGCCGGCGTATTTTGATCCCCCAAAAAGGCCGTGAAATATTTCGCCGCATCCTTGATGTCCAATCCGCTGGGCCCAACTGTCGTCCGCCCCCGGGCTCGCACCGCCAGATCATACCACGGCGCCAATCCATCCATTTCCACCAGCAACGCGCGACCAATTTCGCTAGTCGGCGCGTCCAGGTCGGGAAGTTTCGGCAAGTCGATTGCACAGACAAGTCCCGTCATCGCCTCGTCGTCCAGCGCGCCCCCTTCGTCCGGCGCCTCCTCCGAATAATCCACCAGAACAGGTCCGGATTCTTCCTCCAGCAAGGTGAACGCCGCCGCCAGCACCCTTTTCTGAAACGCGATGTCATTGGGAACGCCTAGCGGACGCCCCAATTCAAACGGCACCCAAAGCGCGCGCGGCGGATTGGTTCGCTCCGTGTGGAGTCGGATCAGGCTGATCTGTGTCGTCGCCAGCCCTTCTTCTTCAAATATAATCCCCAGCCCGCCAACGGCGCGCGTACATTTGGGTCAGATGGGGACCAGCAAAACCGTGTCGACGCCGTCGGCCTTCATCGTTTGCGCCATGGCGCGCGCGGAAGGCTCCAGATCCGAAGGGTGCGCCGCTCCGGAAACGGTAAAGTGGAAATTTGCGACCGAACCGATAACGCCGTCATGCGACAATTCACGCAATCGCTCGATAGGGAAACAGACATTCAGATCCTGTTGAAAGCCCGTGCGATCAAAATTTACCGAGACATGGCTCATGACCACATCAGCGGGATCGACCTCACCGGGGATGATCCGAAAATCCGTCGCGTCGCGCTGATAGACCGCATCGCCCCGTAAATTCAACGCGGCGGTGGAGACAATCGCCACCCGGCGCTGGTTCAACGGCTTAGGTGGAACAAATGGATTTCGATTATCGAACCCGGAACAATCCAGCTCAATCATCATTTTGCGTTCACTTAACGGAACACTTTCCAGACGCGCCATGCGGTCTCCTTAACAGTCAGGACGGCGTTTCAAATTCCGTCGCAGTTTATTTGTCGCAATTTATTATCGCCGTCCATCAGGATTACGCCCCCAAGACGCTCGTCGCGCGCGCAATTCGCGCCTTCAAGGCATCCGGGCTTCGGTCTTTACGGATGTAATCCTTGGCGCCCGCAAGAATGCAATCATCGGCGACATTCACATCATCCACAATCGTCAACATGACGATAGACGCGCTGGAATCCATGCTCAGCATTTTCTTGAGCGCCATTACACCATTCATCCCCGGCATCTGAACATCAAGAAGAACAAGGTCCGGTTTCATTTCGGAAAACAGCGCAACAGCCTCCGCACCATTTTTTCCCTCGCCGACGACGTCGCAATTCAGCGATTCCAAAATAATCGAAATCAACGCCCGAATTGAACTGTCGTCATCAACGACGAGAACCCTCGGTCTGTAGGTGGTTGTCATGATTTCCCCTTATCCGATCACTTTAGGGGAAAACAACTGAGGCCGTAAAGGATTGCGCCTCACCGCCGTTTCATGGAGTCGCGATAATCCCGAATTCGATCAGACAAACCAGGCGTGCTGGCCGAACGCGCGAGATCCGCCATGTCGCAGGCGTTGGTGTCCACTGCGGTCGCACGAAACAAGCCAGCCGTCGCAGTTGCGGAGATCACGCCAGCGTCCTGTGTCGCCGTTTTGATAAGATCCGGCCACCCTTCCGCCGCCGCCGTCTGGCTGGCGAAATTATTCTGCGCCGCCTCATCGCCGCTAAAAGTCCGCCCGGCGTTTTGAATATCGCGCGCAGTGTCCTGCCCAACCCGCAGCGCCAATCGCCGCGCGCCCAACACCACGCCAAAGGACAGGCCCGGCATCCTGAATTGCGCGTCAGACGTGGTCACCCTTTGACTGCACGCGCAAAACAGATCCGCGCCGGCGCCAAAATTTCGACCATGCGCCAGCGCCAAAGTGGGCAAGGGCATATGATGCAATGTCTGCAACATGACTTCGATACGCACCAATCGGGTGACCAGGTCGCCATCGCTGAGATCGTCAAAATTCGTCAGGTCAAATCCGGAACACAGAGACTTCCCAGCCCCTTGCAAGACCACGATGCGCGAGCCATCGCTCGAGGCGTCCCCTAACCCCGCGATCAAGGCCTCGACCAGCGCCGGGTTCAGCGCATTGCCGCGATCCGGACGGTTCAGGGTGAGGCGCGTCAAAGGCCCCTCTTTCGCCACGATTAATTCAGACGCCATAAAACCATCCCTTGTGAAATTAACGATACAAAATCATGATGTTGTCAGAGGACGACTGTACGAAAACCGTCCCGCTATAACCAGCACGCCATAACCAGCACGCAGAGGCGTCATGCTCCCTTTAAGCGACGTAAAAGTCATCGAATTTTGTCAGTTTGCCGCCGGGCCGTATTGCGGCATGATTCTAGGCGATATGGGCGCGGACGTCATCAAGGTGGAGCCGCCCGAAGGCGGCGACAATTTGCGCCAATGGCCCCCCTCACCGGCGACTTCAGCAGCCTGTTCGTCTCTTTAAACCGAAACAAGCGTTCCGTGGCGCTCGATTTGAAACAGGAAAAGGATTGTGAAATCGCGCGACGACTATGTCTGTCGGCTGATGTGGTGCTGGAAAACTTCAGGCCCGGCACAATGGCCAAGTTCGGTCTCGATTACGCGAGCCTCTCCGCCGATCATCCGAATCTGATTTATTGCTCCGTATCCGCCCATGGTCAGGATGGACCCCGCGCCCGCGAAGGCGGATTTGATCTGACGGTGCAGGCCATCGCGGGCGTCATGAGCGTAACCGGTGAAGCTGACGGCGCGCCGGTAAAATGTGGCGTTCCCATCGCGGACTTTGGCGCCTCCCTGCACGCCGCCTACGCCATCGCCGCCGCCCTGCGAAAGGTCGACCATGGCGGTGGAGGCGACCATATCGACGTTTCCATGATGGGGGTGACGCTGGGCATGGCCGCCTTGCAGACCCACGCCTGGTTCGGCAGTGGCGAAAATCCGGGCCGTATTGGATCGGCCCATCACCGAAATGCGCCGTATCAAGCGTTCCGCGCCAAAGACGACTATTTCGCCATGGCGGCCGGGAATGACCGACTGTGGACCAGTGTTTGCGACGAAATTGGTCGTCGTGACTTATTGGACGACCCCCGCTTTAAAACCATCGCGGACCGCGCAGAAAATCAAACGATCCTTTGTGAAATATTGGAGACGGAATTTGCTGAATTCTCCGCGAATGAGCTTTTGGAGCGCCTAACCAAGCGCGGCGTTCCCTGCGCGCCAATCAATGATTACGCCGAGGCGCTAGCCGACAAACAAACGGACCATATGGAATGGGTGCAGGACATCACACTGCCAGACGGCCAAACGACCAAAACCTTTATTTCGCCGCTACGCTTATCGGGCGAGAAAATCGGCGTACGCCGCGCGCCGCCACTTTTAGGCGAACACGACGACGAAGTCATCGCCGAGCTGGAGAAAAGCGCGCGCCAGAAGGGCTAAACGCCCGGCTTACCAGGACGTTGCAAATCCCTTAAAGGGCGAGTCTATTTTCTGAATGTCCTGAATGAGGTCCGGCGTCAGGTCTGGGGTCGCATCGGGCGCGGCGATCGCCTGCACCGTGTCGCTCACGCCGCCAAACCGCGCTTCGATAGCCTTTGCGATCTCATCATGGCGACCGACGGCGGCGAACAGATGCACCACATCGTCGGAGACCTCACACGCCAGATCATCCCACTTCCCGTCTTTGACCAACCGATGCAGCTTGGCGCCCAAATCCATCAATCCATGGAGTTCAAAGACAGGCCAGTAGCTTCGCGTCGATCCGTAAAAGGCGACGCGATAGCGGACATATTCAAAGATCTTGTCAACGGTTTCCTGATCCGGGCCCGTGACAATAAACCCGCCACCGGAAATTTCGAAATTCTCACGGGTCAGCTTTGACTGCGCCATGCCAGCCGAAATTCGCGCCATGACAACTTCCTCCACATAGCGCCGGGTGCAGAACGGGTGCAATTGCGCGCCGTCGCAATATTGCCCCGCCACGCGCAGCATCGCCGGCCCCACCGCTGCAATGGTGATGGGCGTCATCGGAAGATTTGTCTTCTCGGGTACGAAATGCGGCGTCATCAAAGTGAAATTGTAGTGCTCGCCCGTGAAGTTCAGCGGCTCGTCATTTTCCCAACAGCGCCAGATTGCGCGCAGGGCCTGAACATACTCCCTCATGCGCGGCGCGGGCGGCGTCCACGGCGCGCTGAAGCGCCGCTCGTTATGCCCTTTCACCTGACTGCCCAGCCCCAGTTTGAACCGCCCACCGGACGCCAGTTGCAGATCATGGGAGATATTCGCAACGGTCATGGGGCTGCGGGCGAACGCAATGGCGATGCCGGTCATCAGCTGCACCCGCTCCGTCGTCGTCGCCGCAATGGCGAGCGGCAGAAACGGATTGTTGGAATTCTCCATCGTGGCGACGCCGTCAAACCCGGCGGCCTCCGCCGCCAACGCTGCGGGTCCAACCTCATTGAGAGTCGCTATGGGCATTGATGTCGTCACCTGCATCGCTTACTTCTCCTCATCGAAAAATATGTAAACTCTTGCGACAGAGTGTGCCGTCAAAGGCCGCCCCAAGCAACCGCTCGAAATGTCAAAGCCGTCGTGGAAAAAAGGTCAAAGCCATCATGGGAAAAATGAAATACGGGTTGTTTATTCGCGGGCAATACTCTGCAGACGATGACATGACAGTGCGCTTTGACGAACTTATGGATCAGGCGCGGCTGGCGGAGAAACTAGGGTTTTCAAGCGTTCTCAAGGGTCAGCATTATGCAGGCTATCCATTGCAAGAATTACAGCAAATTCCGTTTCTGGCGCGAGTCATGGCCGAATGCCCGTCCCTCAGCCTGATTACCGGCATCATTCTGTTATCCTTGCACAAACCACTCGATATTGCGGAGCAGTTGGCGACCCTCGACATTATGTCGAAAGGGCGTTTGATTTTTGGCGCGGGCCTCGGCTATCGCGATGTCGAACTCAAGGCGTTCGGCACCAATATGTCGGAGCGCGCCTCGCGGTTTGAAGAAAACCTCGACGCTATCGTGCGGTTGTGGACGGATGCGCCGGTCTCGATGAAAGGCTCCCATTTCGAGCTCGTCGACGCGACTCCATC
>JAESSL010000142.1 GCA_016764135.1 Alphaproteobacteria bacterium | reverse complement strand
GCCGTTTTTGTTTGAGCCGTCCGGGACTTCCCGAAAAGCCGGTTGTCTAGCGTAAATGGCAGCAGACAACGTGGCCCGGTTCAATTTCTTTCAACACCGGTTCTTCAACCTTGCAGCGGTCCTCGACATAGGGACACCGCGTATGGAAATGACATCCCGAAGGCGGATTTATCGGACTGGGAACGTCGCCCTCCAGAATAATCTTCTTCCGTTTGATCGTCGGATCGGGAATGGGCACCGCCGATAACAAGGCTTCGGTGTAGGGATGCTGCGGATTGGTGAACAAGGTTTTCTTGTCCGTATATTCCACAATTCGTCCCAGATACATCACCGCGACATGATCGCTGATATGCTCCACCACGGCCAGATCATGCGCAATGAACAGATAGGAAAGCTTGAGTTCCTTCTGCAAATCCATGAGCAGATTGATCACCTGCGCCTGAATTGAGACGTCCAACGCAGACACCGGCTCATCCCCGATAATCAACCGGGGGTTCAACGCCAAGGCGCGCGCGATGCCGATACGTTGCCGCTGACCACCCGAAAACTCATGGGGAAAGCTTTTCATTTGCGCACGGCGCAATCCGACGCGGTCAAACAGCTTGGCGACGCGATCTTCGAGCTCTTCGCCTTCTGCAATCCCGTGAACCTTGAGTAACTCGCCGACAATATCCCCTGCAGACATCCGTGGGTTCAAAGATGAATACGGATCCTGGAAGATAATCTGCATCTCGCGCCGAAAAGCGCGCAGGCTCGCCTTATCCAGCGACGTGATGTCCGTGCCATCAATTTCAATCGATCCGGCGGTCGGCTCCAGTAATCTCAGAACCGTACGGCCGACCGTTGACTTCCCGCATCCGCTTTCGCCAACAAGCCCCAGCGTTTCGCCTTCGTTGATAGTAAAGCTGACGCCATCCACCGCATAGACGTTGCCAACGGTCCGCGACAGAATGCCCTTTTTGATTGGAAAGTGCTTTTTAAGGCCTGTGACCTTTAAGACCGGCGTCTTATTTTTACCGGTAGCAGCGAGTGACGCCTCAGCCATTATCTTCTCCATATAATTTGTCCGAGTGCCAGCAGCCGACCCAATGATCCGGCTTCAGTTCCACATAAGGCGGATATTCCGCCGTACATTTATCATCGGCGAATTTGCAACGCGGGGCGAACGTGCAGCCCGGCGGCAGGTTGTTCAGCAAAGGTACGATACCCGGAATTTCCGCCAGGCGTTCAACCTTGCTCTCTTCACCCTTCATAATGTCCAGATGCGGCACGGACGCCAACAGGCCATGCGTATAGGGATGCATGGGCTCCGCAAACAAATCCTCGACGCTCGCTTCCTCGACCTTTTTCCCGGCATACATCACCACGACCCGTTGGGCGGTTTCCGCGATGACGCCCAAATCATGGGTAATCAGGATAACGGCCGTCCCCAGGTCTTTCTGCAACTGAACGATCAATTCCAGAATCTGCGCCTGAATTGTCACATCCAGCGCAGTGGTCGGTTCATCGGCGATCAACACTTTAGGATTGCAGGCCAGCGCCATGGCGATCATGACCCTCTGACGCATACCGCCCGATAACTGATGGGGATATTCATTGGCTCGTAGCCGGGCTTCCGGAATTTTTACCAGTTCCAGCATTTCGACCGAGCGCTCGAACGCCTCCGTCTTGTTTAATCCCTGATGCAAAATCAAGGCTTCGCTGATCTGATGTCCAATCCTGAACACAGGGTTCAGCGCGGTCATCGGCTCCTGAAAGATCATCGACATTTCATTGCCGCGAACATCGCGCATTTCGGCGGGCGATAATTGAAGCAAATCCCGACCGTCCAACTTCACGGTGCCTGCAACGGTTTTACCGGGCGGGTCCGGCACCAGTCGCATAATGGACAACGCCGTTATGCTTTTACCGCAACCGGATTCGCCAACAATACCAAGCGTCTCACCTTTTTTGAGATAAAACGATACGTCGTCGACGGCCTTGACGATCCCTTGCCGAGTGAAGAAATAGGTTTTGAGACCTGTCACTTCCATCGCCAGATCAGCGCCTTGCGGCGGTACAGGCCCGGACGCCCGCGTTTCAACGCTCGCTGTATCGACCATTCAATTACTCGCCATGTTTAGTAGTTTCATTTAAACGACACCACTGCGCCAAACGTAATGCGCAGACTCCCAACGTTATCCATTCCAATAGCCTTCACGCATCAAGTGCGCTGTCTTGGATCGAGGATATCGCGCAAAGCGTCACCC
Organism: Alphaproteobacteria bacterium; assembly: GCA_016764135.1. Classification (GTDB taxonomy): domain Bacteria; phylum Pseudomonadota; class Alphaproteobacteria; order UBA8366; genus JABJJH01. The sequence continues at coordinate 5,463 of JAESSL010000142.1, read as the reverse complement.
AGAAGATTGGTGCCGAACACAACAATGCTGATCGCCAAACCAGGGAAGATAACCAACCATGGCGCGACGCGCGCATATTCCGCTGCGTTTTCAGACAACATCCGCCCCCAGGAAGGATGCGGTTCCGGAACGCCCAGTCCCAGAAAGGACAGGGACGCTTCCACCAGGATCGCCGAGCCAAGCTGCGCCGTTCCCAGCACAATCAGCGGCGCTAACGTATTGGGCAACACATGCCTGAACGCGACGCGAAGTTCCGTCATCCCGGCGGCGCGCGCCGCTTCGACAAACGGCATTTCTCGTAACGCCAGCGTACTGGACCGCACCACGCGCGCAACGCGTGGCACAAGGGGTATGGATATCGCCAATATCGTATTTTCAAGCGATGGCCCAAGCGACGCCGCCATCACCAGCGCCAGCACAAGAAGCGGCAACGCCTGCATGATGTCGATGATCCGCTGCATAATCAGGTCGAACCACCCCAGGAGGTAGCCTGACATCAGCCCGATAACGACCCCGATAATGCCGCCCAGCAAAGTCGACGAGACGCCAACGACAAGTGAAATTCGCGACCCGTGGACGATACGGGCGAACATGTCCCGACCCATCATATCGGCGCCGAGAATATTGTTCGCCGACGGCGCGGCCAGTGACAGGCTCGCGTTTGTCTGCACAGGATCATGGCTTGAAATCACATCGGCAAAAATCGCCATGCCGACAAACATGATGACAATAATGATCCCGCCGACGGCCAAGGGGTAGTTTTTTGCAAAATGAAGAACAGCGTCCCAACGGGAATTTATATTCGCCCCCGCTTTGTCGAGTTCCAATTGATGATCTACATCCGTCATAATTCAGCTCTCCCAACCGAAACCTGCATTAACTACCGTATTTGATGCGCGGGTCTAACGCCCCGTAGGTCAGATCGACGATGAAGTTCACCGTTACGACGATCAATGCAATCAGCATGACCAAATTCTGAACAATGGGATAATCCCGCATCAGGATCGCTTCCACCAGGAAGTGCGCCACGCCAGGAATGTTGAACACCGTCTCTGTAATAATAAGTCCGCCGATCAAAAACGCCGCTTCAATGCCGATGATTGTCGTCACCGGCAAGAACGCGTTCTTCAGCGCGTGCGAGTAATTGACCGAATTTTCGGACGCCCCTTTAGCGCGCGCCGTACGGATATAATCCTGCCGCAGCACTTCGAGCATGGACGACCGCGTCAGCCTCATAATCAACGCCGAACTTCGAAAGCCTACCGCCGCCGCAGGTATCGAGAAGAGTAACAACTCATCCAGAAGATTTTCCGGCGGCTCCATATAAATCGGGATGTCGTTGAAAACCGCGACGCTGAACATCAAGATCAGCAGCGCCAGCCAGAATGACGGCAACGATAACCCACTCAGACTGATAACGCGCAGGGTGTAATCCAGCGCCGTGTCCTGTTTGACCGCGCTGATGACGCCCAGCGGCACGCCGAACAACACTGAAAAGCCAAGCGCCATGATTGCGAGTTTGGCGGTAATGGGAATTCGAGGCCCTAATTCTTCCGCTGCGGGCATTTCCGAAACATACGAAAAGCCAAGATCCCAATGCATCAGGCCCCAGATCCAGTCGAAATACTGCACCGGTATGGGCCGATCGAGACCGAGTTCCTTTTCAATTTCCGCCTTTTCAAGCGGGTCTACGAACCCGGCGGAATCGAACATGATATCAACGATATTGCCGGGCATCAGCCGCAACATCACAAAGATAATGACCGACATCCCCAGGAGCGTCAAAAGCATCAAAAAGAAGCGCTTTATCAGATAAGTGCCCAATTCCCGTCCCTCTGTCTAACCGGCGGTTTGTGAATCAACCCGCCATTAACAAAATTTAAAAAACTAAATGAAAGGTATAAAAGAAAAAAGTCTGGGCCGCGGCGACGCTTGGCCGCCACGGCCCAGGAACCTTAAATCAAGGCTACTTGTCTAACCAGACGTCTTCCATACGCCAGCCGTTATACAGGCTGTTCACATGGGCCACGAAACCTTTTACGTAGGCTTGCTTACACGTGAAGTTCTGGTTGTGATACAGGATCGGACGCGCCGCATCTTCTTGCAGCCGCTTGTCAATTTGCAAGACAAGCTTCGCGCGTGCTTTCTGATCGCTCATCATCGACTGCTCGACGAACAATTTTTCCATTTCAGGCTTACAATAGCCCGTGTAGTTCCGTTGGGAGCCACAGGAATAATTCTCGAAGAAGTTGGCGTCCGGATCATCGACCCCGACCGCCGTCGCATTCAGACCAACCATGTAATCCTTACGCGCCACGGTGGCGTGCCAGTTACTGGTTTCAATCGTCTTCAGGGTGCCGTCGATATAAATTTCCTTCATATAATCGATCAGCAAGACGGCGGGATCCCGATAGGAGGCGATGTTCCGTGTGGAAACTTCAACCTTCAAACGATTATTAGGACCATAGCCTTCTTTTTCCATGAGCTTACGCGCTTCCACCCGGTTCGCCTGGACGTCGGGGCCAAAGCCCGCAACCGTCTTGATGAACTCAGGTGTGAAACCCCAAACGCCCTGCGGCGGAGGAGACATTGCGCCGCCCATGCGGTTTTCACCCTTACTCAGAATCTGGATCGCGGATTTACGATCAAGCGTCAGCACCATCGCCTTGCGAATATTCGCATTGTCGAATGGCGGTTTCGCCTGGTTCACGATCAGATTGATGCTTGCGCCCATGACCCGTTCGCAAACGGCGGTTGGGGCTTGCGCACGAACATCCTGTGCCAACGGCACACTCAGATCCGCATTAAAGGTCATGTCGAATTTGCCGGCGATAAAGGCCAACACGCGTGTCGAACGACTTTTAATAATTGTCCACTCGATAGCGTCGAGGTACGGTCGATCTTTTTTCCAGTAATCCGTGTTCTTCGTGAACTTGACGCTCTCGTTCTGCTTCAACTTAACGAACTTGAACGGACCCGTTCCAATCGGCGCCGTACGCATTTTTTTCGGCGATACGTGGCACGGATAAACCGGAGAATAACCAGACGCCAACAGCGTCAGGATCGCGGGTTGCGGACGACCAAATTCAAAGGTGACCTCATGGTCGCCATTGGTTGTCACGCCTTTGAGGTTTTTATACCAGGCTTTCCGCGGGTTTTTACGCAATTTGTATTTGCGCCCGCCATTGCCAAGCAGCAAATCCCACCAGGTGCATTTTACGTCAGCAGAGGTGAACGGCTTGCCATCATGCCATTTCACGCCTTCACGCAACTTGAAGGTCAAGTTCAGCTTGTCGTCGCTCCAGGACCAGCTTTTCGCCAGATCCGGAACAATCGTGTCCAAGCTGTTAATCGCGATGCTTTGGTCATACATGACCAGATTGTTCATAACCGGCATATAAGGCGTCAGCGTCGAGTTCGTCGCTTCTTCGTGGATGGAGCCGCTCGGTGGCGTTCCACGGTGATAGGCCTTTAAAACGCCGCCACTTTTTTGCGCATACGCCACATTGGCGCCAAGCGCGGCGGTAAACAGCGACAACGCCGCCACAACCGCCAATTTTTTCCCGTACATGATAATCCTCCTCCTGTGGGATTGATTTGATATTTTCTTATTATCATTGTGTGAAATTGATAAACGCATCATCGAACGATTACATTCACAGTTTCCTTTGTCTACCGCAAAGAGTCACTTTTTTTGCTCTTCGTCCGGACAACGTTCAACTATTTAGCGCAGGATGGGCGGGCGAGACACGTCCCCGGCACTCGCCAAAACCGATAGTCGCAAAATTTTTCCGCTCGCATTTTCCCCGGAAAATCACTTCGTCGCCATCCTCCAGAAAGGTCCGGGATTCGCCGCCAGGCAGTTCAAACGGCGCCGCGCCGCGCTCCGAGATCTCCATCAGGCACCCCATTTCGTCGCGTACGGGACCAGACACCGTCCCGCTGCCGAAGAGGTCTCCGGTCTGCATATTGCACCCGTTGCTCGCGTGATGGGCGAGCATCTGGAACACGGTCCAGTAATTTTTGCGAAAATATCCCTGACTGCGCCGCACGGGCGGCGTTCCCGCCTCGCGCATTCGCGCCGAGCTCAGATAAACCTCGACCGTTACGTCCAGGCCGCCGGACGCCCGATCCGACGCCTCGTTCAGATGCGCCAGCAATTCAGGGGCGTCGTCGCCACGATCCGCCGCCGCCACGCGGAACGGCGCCAGCGCCTCCATCGTCACGATCCAGGGCGATACCGACGTCATGAAACTTTTGGCCAGGAACGGCCCGAGCGGCTGCGATTCCCATCCCTGTATATCGCGCGCCGACCAGTCGTTCAGCAGACATAGCCCAAACAATCGTTGATCCGCTTCCGCCAGCGGAATGGGGTATCCTTTCGGATTGCCAACGCCAACATAGGCGCCAATCTCCATCTCGTAATCCAGCATTCGCACCGGCTCAAAACTGGGCCCCTTGGCGTCAGGAAGAACGATCTGCCCGCGGGGCCGGCGACAGGGCGAACCACCGATGGATATGGACGACGCCCGGCCATGATACGCCACCGGCAGATGCTTGAAATTCGGAAACAGCGGCGGATCGCGCCGACTCAACCGGCCGCCATTATTCGCGTGGTCGAGCGAGGTGTAGAAATCGGTGAAATTGGCGATGGCGCCAGGGACAGCGAACTCCACCTCATACAGGGGCACCAGCGCCGCCTCCCCGACCGCCTGATCCGGAGATCCCGTTCTCAAAAGCCGGGAGATCGCCAGCCGCAGGGCGGACCAGTGTTTTGGACCCAGCGCCATGAACGAATTCAGACTCGATTCGGACGCCGCCGCTGCAGACGCCGCCGCCAGCCCATCGAACACCCCCGCCTGGGCGCACGCCGTCATGTCGAGTATCTGATCGCCGATGGCCACGCCGCCGCGAAAGGGCTCATCGTCGCCATGGCGGCGGAAAACGCCGAACGGAAGATTTTGTATGGGGAAATCCGTCTCCGACCCATTCGCCGTCTCGACCCAGCTTTTAAGGCCAATGTCATGCGTTTCATTCGTGACCGTCATTGCGGTAAATCTCCCCGATTACTGACCTGAAAACCTGAATTCCAATATCACACCACCTCCGCCGGAAGAATCAATCCGGAAATAAAATTGTTTTCATCACAAATGAAGAATCTGAATTCAGCTTCAAGGCAAGTCGCTTCCAGCAATTGACATTTTGAACAACGGGCCTTCGAATAGTCATCGCAAATCAGGAATTCCACGATGCCCGCTGACAACACGCCATCGGAGACGAAACACCCGTATCGGCGCCCTCGGGACGCGGCGACCCTTCTGATTGTCCGCAATTCCCGAAAAGGACCGGAAGTCTTGCTGGGCGAGCGGAGCGCCGATCACGTCTTTTTCCCCAACCATTACGTCTTTCCCGGCGGCGGCGTAGATCGCGCCGATGGATTTGCGCGCGCGGCCACGCCATTGC
>JAESSL010000141.1 GCA_016764135.1 Alphaproteobacteria bacterium | reverse complement strand
TGTCGTGCCCATTTTCACCGCGCTGATATCAACGCCGGGAATTTCCTGATCGGGATCGAGGCCCATCAAATCACGAATGCCCTGTACCGCCGCATCGGGATAATGTTCCGGATTCTCGGACAACAACTTATGGGTTTTCAGAGATCCGTCAGGGCGTCGCGCAACGACATCGGTGAACGTTCCGCCGCGATCAATCCAGAATTGCCAGCGGTTATCGCGTTCCGTCTGAGTCTCAAGGTTTTCGGAGGCATTCATGATCAAAAATCCTTTTTTGTCTATTTAGACTCATATCATCATCATTTTATCGACAAATTATATTTATGAGCAAGCGTCGATTCCACGCGAACCAAAAACAGATTGTCAGGTTATGGCTTCAGCGGCGTAACGACGATGTTATTATGGTTTCATCGCTATTCGTGTTAACCTTAATTTCAGCGCATTCCAGTCGTTTCATCCCGGAATCACCCTGACAAAAGGGAGGTCCGCCATGACGCGCGAGCCAGATGGAGGAACCGCAATAACGTCCCCAACTAGCGATGACGCAAGGCTTCGCGATGTTCTTGAGGCTTGCCCCATAGGGGCTGCTATCCTCGCTCAGGACAACGGTCAACGCATGTTTGTTAACAGCGCACTTGTCAAAATGATGGGCGCAACCTCACGCGACGCTCTGCTCCACGAAAACATCGTCGACACCTGGGTCGATGATTCTTGCCTGAACGAAGCCTGGACAGCGTTTCGAGAAGAACGCCAGATGGTCAATTTCGAAGCGGAGCGGGTTCGCGCAGACGGAAGCCGATGGTGGGTGCTGATGAACACTCAATCCGTCACGTTCGAAGGCGTTGCAGCGGGCATTGTCTGGCATATCGACATTACCATCGGCAAACAGGCGGAGAAAGCGCGCCTGATCGGTGAAAACCGTTTGCGTGATGCGGTCGAAGGGCTGTCAGAAGCGTTCGCGTTATTCGACCCCGATGACAAGCTGGTCTTTTGCAACCATATGTTCCGCAGCCTTAACCCTGACCTAGCGACAATCCTGCACCCGGATATAACGTTTGAAGAGATGCTTCGCGACAATCTGGCGAACAAACGCATCATTGAGGCCATTGGCCTGGAAGAGTCGTACTTCCAGGAACGGATGGCGCTACACCGCTCACCGGCGGAAAGCCCGTCCTTGTCTGAACGCTCGGATGGGCGTTGGCTTTTATTATATGAGAAAAAAGCCCCCGACGGTTCAACCTACCTCGTTAACACCGACATGACGGAACTCAAAATTCGCGAGGACGCCCTTCGTCTTGAAAAAGAGAACGCGGAATACGCAAATTCCGCCAAATCAGAATTTCTGGCAAATATGAGCCACGAACTCCGGACCCCCTTGAACGCCATCATTGGATTTTCGGAAGTCCTCGACCGCCAGTTTTTTGGCGAGATTGGCGACCCGCGATACCGGGAGTACATCACCGATATACACACCAGCGGCAAACAATTACTCGCTTTAATTAACGATATACTCAACATCGTGGAAATCGAGGCCGGTCGACATGTTCTGGATCTGACACCCGTCGATTTTGGCGAGATCATCCGGAAATCATGCGAAATCATCAAACCTGACGCAAAGCGCCAGAACGTCCAGTTGCGTCGATCCGTCTCCAAAAGCCTCCCGGTTCTACAGGCCGACCCGCGCGCGCTCCGGCAAATTATGCTCAACCTTTTATCCAACGCCATAAAATTTACGCCCGCTGGCGGCGAAATCAATGTCCTCGTCAAGGAGAACCGCGGAGGCGGGATAAAGATATCCGTCAAGGACACCGGCGTCGGGATCGCAAAAGAAGATTTAAAATTTATCCTCACGCCCTTTGGTCGATTAGGATCGGAAGCGGTCGCCCATCCAGGACGAACAGGTCTTGGCTTACCTATCGTCAAGGCGCTTGTTGACCTGCACGGCGGCTCGATGAAGATTCATAGTACGCTCGGCGAAGGGACACGCATCACGTTGCGGTTCCCGCCAATCGACTAGAATTCAGCGAAAATTCCATATGCCGCCGCCCCAAAGCGATATCCACAGGGCGCTCGGTGGGATTGTTCGACAATAGCCCTTTCCCAAGCGCGCGCCCCCTGTTACAATTTTTGAGTGCTTCCATATTTAAAATACCCCCTTAAGGCATTCAATTATTCGTGAACGCCCGTGAAATCGCTGCGCTTTGATTGTCGGACCCACTGGTCGGACCGTATAATCCAATCTCTTAAAGAGAACGGCTTTCAACATGCAAGCTCCCTTAGACAACAACGCAAGTGAAACACTGGATGGCGGGAACACTGCATCCAGCGGAGACCAAAGTGAGATGCGCAAACGTTCAGTGGTCATTTCGGGCCACCGCACGAGCGTTTCGCTGGAGAATGCCTTTTGGGACGCGCTGAAAAAAGAAGCGAGCGCCCGGGGCCAAACAGTGAACCAGATCATCACCAATATCGACAAACACCGAAACGGCAATTTATCGAGCGCAATCCGGTTGTTTATTTTGCGGTGTTTTCAGGACGCAAACGGGCGCCGCCCTTCCGTTTAGGCCATGATTGAAGTGGCTAGGAACGCCGCCAGACACATTAACCACCAAGCCCTTTCAACAACCCTTTGAGAAGATCTCGCGTCTTCGGCTTCTTTTGCCCATCCCCGCCCCCGAGCAAGCTGGGTAAGATCTGTTGCAACGGGCTTTCCTGACTGGTGGTTGTGTCTCGACGTTTCAGAATATCGCCGCCCAATCTGATATCAGGCGAGTCCAGCGAGCCGGTCACATCCACATCCACGAGCGCCGCAGCGCCTCCGGACTGAAACATCGACGCGCGCGCCTTAATCAACCACTGCGGCAAATCCACGACGCCCTTGATCAAGGCGCTTGCGCCAGCCCCCGCAAGGCGACCGTTTTCGGTGGAGACCAAACCTTTCCGAATAGCTATATCCGCCGTCAAATCCGCCGGGTTTTTACCAAACGCCGAGAAGAGGGCGTTGGATATAGTCCCGACCTGGCCCAGCTCTTTGACTTTTTTGCCGAACAAGGCCGACGCTAGGTTCAAGACGCCCGCAGCGGAACGTTCCGACTTGCTGACCTGCACCTGGACGCGCCCCGTCAAACGACCCGAGCCGTTTAGCGCGGCGATAAGCGCTGCCTCCGAGGCGCCCGTAGCCCCTCCTGAAAACTCCAGCGACACGGGACCGGTCAATCGCGCGGGGATCGCCATCATCTGAAAAATCTGCGCGCTGTCGATTTTTTGAATTTGCAGCGCCGCCGAAATTTTTGGCGTTTCCGACGATGCGTCAACGACCCCGGCGCCGGACACCAGTCCCTTTAAAAGACCCGTTTTGAATTCAGTGATCTTCAACAATCCATTTTCCAGCCGAAACCGGATCAGAGGCTTATCGAGTTGAATATTGCCCAGG
>JAESSL010000140.1 GCA_016764135.1 Alphaproteobacteria bacterium | reverse complement strand
TACTTGAGGCCCGAGAGGCCCGCACATGCGACGTCGTAATTGAATACGCTGGGAAACAGGTGAAAAACTCCCGCAAGGGCGTATCACGGAGCGCCGAACGAGCTAGGTCTTGGAAGTGGGCAAGCACGCGCTCAGGCCATACCGCTGCAACCTGGATTGTTCTGGACGGCGTGCCGGTGGAGAAAATCGCGCGGTATTTGGGAACAACAGTGTATATCGTGCAAAGCGTATATGGGAAGCATCCCCCAGACTATTTGCCCAGAACAACGAAGGCGTAAGAACTATGATTGTTCCTGCCATGTTCCGCATAAATCAAGCGATGCAACATTTAACCGCTTTGGGGTTTCTGGCTAACCCCTTGAACTTAATGGTCGGAGCGAGAGGATTCGAACCTCCGACCCCTTCACCCCCAGTGAAGTGCGCTACCAGACTGCGCCACGCTCCGGCCCAAGGTTTTAGTTCCCGAGGGAACCTGCGTCCTTGAAACGCGGCGCACCATACAAGCGCGCTTTAACAAACGCAATGAATTGCGCGGGACTTATCGCCCTGTTGCGGCGTTAAGCACGCCACGCATTTCAACAAGATCATTCAGAATATCGCGGAGCGCCTGTTTGTTAATTTCGGGGCCCGGCGCGGCTTGTCCGTCACCACCATCACGTTGCGCCAAGGCAGGCGCCGCGGCATCGTTTTCGGGCTTGGAAAGGCTTGTTTCATCCGTGGCTTCCGGCGCTGCGCTCGCTTTCGATAAATCCGGCCCGGAAGGCTGAAGCAACGCCTTTACGCCATTTTCCCGTAACAACCGTTGGACACCGCGAATGGTGTAGCCGTCGTGATACAGCAGGTCCCGAATGGCCCGGATCAAATCAATATCGGAGGGTCGATAATATCGTCGACCGCCGCCACGCTTGAGCGGTTTAACCTGATTGAATTTGGTTTCCCAGAACCGCAACACATGTTGCGGAATTTCCAGCAGATTCGCGACTTCGCTGATCGTGCGAAACGCCGTGGCGGATTTAACAATTTCCTTCCGTCGCTTCATCTTTCCAGAATCAGCGCCCTCTACAGCGTCAGTCATGCCACAACGTCAATCATTGATAGGTCCCGCATTGATAGGCCCCGTAACCTCTTACTTCGATCCCGCATTGATTTTATTTTTCAAAACATGGCTCGGGCGGAAGACCAGAACCTTGCGCGGTAGAATTGGCACTTCTTCGCCGGTCTTGGGGTTGCGGCCAATCCGCTCGCCCTTTTGGCGCACCCAGAAACTGCCAAAAGACGAAATTTTTACCATTTCGCCTTTCGCCAATGTCGTCGAAATTTCATTCAGCACCGATTCCACCAAACTGGCGGACTCATTACGCGATAACCCAATTTCCTGAACCACGGCTTCGGTGAGCTGAGCCCGTGTCATCGTATTCCCCGACATCGTGTTCCCCGTTCAATAAATTTTTTATATGACTAACGGTACCGCGAGGCGATAAATCCGTCAATTACAAAGGGATGCTTTGTTTGCCTATTATGGCCACAGAAGCGATCAAAGTCGTATTAAGGCCGAGCCCCAGGAAAAGCCGCCGCCCAGCGCGGACAGCGCCAGCAAATTACCCGGCTTCAATCGTCCGTCATCCTGCGCTGCGGTCAACGCCAGCGGAATGGTCGCCGCAGACGTATTCGCCTGTGTGGCCACGGTCACCACGACTTTGTCGCGCGGCATTTTCAACCGCTTGCCGATGCTGTCAATGATGCGGACATTCGCCTGATGCGGGATCAACCAGTCAATATCGGACAGCGTAAGGTTATTATGATCCACCGCCGTTTCGACCGCCTCCGACATACGGCTCACCGCATGGCGAAACACTTCCTTGCCCACCATCCGCAAATAACCCGCTTTGCCCGTCGATCCCGGACCGCCATCCACATACAGCATGTCGTAAAAACGACCATCTGAAAATATATGGGTCGATAATACCCCGGCGCCTGAACTGGCGGCGCTTTCGCTGTTTTCAGAGCCGCCCAGCACAATCGCGCCCGCGCCATCGCCAAACAAGATGCAGGTTCCGCGATCTTCCCAATCGAGTATCCGGCTGAAGACCTCGGCCCCGATCACCAGTGCGGTGCGAACCTGCCCCAGACGGATCATATTGTCCGCTACAGACAGGGCATAGATAAATCCGGCGCAGACTGCCTGAACATCAAAGGCCGCGCCCTGACGGACGCCCAGCGCCGCCTGAACCTTGGTCGCTGTCGCGGGAAAGGTGTTGTCCGGAGTGGATGTCGCGACGATGACGAGATCAATATCCGCAGCCTCGACGCCCGCCTTGCGCATCGCCCCTTTTGACGCCGCAATCGCCAGATGGGAGGTCAGCTCGCCCTCGGCCGCAAAATGGCGTTGCCGAATGCCGGTCCGCTGCACAATCCACTCGTCAGAGGTGTCGACTTTTTTCGCAAGTTCGTCATTCGTGACGACGCGTTCGGGCAGATAGGCGCCACACCCCAAAACCAAAGACCGTTGCATGATATTAGCCCGTCGCCTCTTTTGGCGAATTTACTTCGGCTTGCAGACTATTAAAGTCGTCGGTCATTTTTTCAATAAATCCATGATTCGCCATATCAACAGCAACGCCGATTGCATTGGCGAAGCCAAACTCATCGGTGCCTCCATGGCTTTTGACGACGATGCCGTTCAAGCCCAACAACATGGCGCCGTTATACCGTCGAGGGTCAAACCGCGTTCGCAAATTCTGCATCGAGCGTCGGGCAAAGAGGTAGCCCAGTTTTGACATCCAGCTGCTACGAAAAGCTTCTTTGAGAAACCCGGAGTACATGCTTGCGGTGCCCTCCGCCGTTTTCAGGGCGACATTGCCCGTAAATCCGTCGGTTACCACGACATCGACCGTGCCCGCAGTAATATCGTTGCCTTCGATAAACCCCTTGAACACGATGGGCAACCGCGTCTCGCGCAGGATTGCAGCCGCTTCGCGAACCGCCTCAACGCCCTTCATATCTTCAACGCCGATGTTCAACAAACCGATGATCGGACGTTCCAGCCCCAACACGGTTCGCGCGAACACCTCGCCCATAACGGCGAACTGAACAAGATTTTCCGCATCGCACTGGATATTGGCGCCCAGATCCAACATCGCCGTTTCTGCGCGCGCGGTTGGAATAATCCCCGCGATCGCAGGGCGGGCGATGCCGGGCAGCGTTTTCAAAACAAACTTCGCCATCGCCATCAGCGCGCCGGTGTTTCCGGCGGACACAACAGCGGCGGCATGGCCGTCCCGCACCTCGACGATCGCCAGCCGCATGCTGGAATCGCGCCCCGACCGTAAGGCGGTCGAGGGTTTATCCTCGTTGCGGATCAGGCTGTCGGTGTGATGAACCGTCGTGACCGCCGCCAGAAGAGGATGCTGATCCAGCAACGGTGCGATTTTCGTTTCATCGCCATACAACAAAAACCGCACGTCGGGATGCCGCTCACGCGCCAATGCCGCTCCCTCCACCACAATTTGTGGTGCACTGTCGCCGCCCATGGCGTCGAGTGATATTACGAGGGTATCCGTCACTGTTGCCCCGTCAATGCAATGAAGGTTTCAGGCAAGGGAATACTTTAGAGAGCCGCAGCTTCTACGACTTCCCGTCCATCATAATGGCCACACGCGGCGCAAACATGATGGGGAAGCTTCAATTCGCCGCAATTTGCGCATTCTGCCGACGACGTCGTCTTCAACGCATCATGCGAACGGCGCATATCGCGACGCGACTTGGATACTTTCTTCTTTGGAACAGCCATGGACTCGCACTTTCAAATTTAGGGAAACACAAAATAGTTGCGTTACTTATACAGAATTGAGCGGAACAGCAAGTATAGGCTACTCTGCTTCTTTCTTCAAAGCCGCCAATACGCTGAATGGATTTTCACGATCCTTATCGCGTTCAAACGCAGCCGCCTCCTTAGGGCTTGCGCTGGACCAGTTCGTTTCTTTTCGATCCGGCGCTTGCGGGTAGGGATCAAGCCCCAGCGCCAAAAACTGCGCAAGCGGCTCTCCCAGTTGAATGATATCACCCTTCATGGGTTCAGGCGGGTCTTCTTCGTCGAAAGCGACCTCCAGGTCAACTGCTGACTGAATGTTTTTATCATTTTCGTCGGATTGTTTGCGCTTTGGCGAAAATTTGACCTCCACGTCTTCCTCGACAAGCGCATCGACCGGCTCCAGCGTCGCAACGCATTCCTGCACGACATCGGCGCTCAGGGTCCCGGAAACACGAATCATCCCGGTTCGACTGCTGCGCACAACCCGCAGCGACGCACTGAACGCCCTGATTTCAACAAGGCTAAAGCGACGCGCCAACGCAACGCATTCCGCCGCGCTGGCTTTCAACTCGAGACCCCGTTCGGCCCGCCCCAGCGTCGCGGTGTCAAAGTCCCGCACGAATTCAAGCGCGGGCTCTTCCATTTCGGACTGGTTCATTTCAGCTTTGGGCATTTCAACTTTAGGCATTTCAACTTTGGGCATATCTGGTTTCGTCATGTTGTCTGCTCACTCTCGCGCCCTGTCTCCGTCGTACCGTCCGGCGCCATCTCGGTCAACGTAGGCTCAACCAACGCCAGCTCGAACAAAATTTCCCCTGACATCAACGTCGCCAAGGACTGATCCGCCAGTGACGCTACGCTCCGACGTACATAGTCAGACAAGCTGGCCAACACGGCGTCGCCGGGATCCTCATCGCCATACACATTCCGCAGCAACACCGTCTCCAG
>JAESSL010000139.1 GCA_016764135.1 Alphaproteobacteria bacterium | reverse complement strand
TTTCAGCGGATTTTGCGGTGACACCAGCCACCAGACTTCATCAAGATGAAGCCGCGTCAACGCCGTTTCGCTGATATGCACATGCCCGTCATGGGCGGGATTGAACGATCCGCCCAACAAGCCGATGCGGCGTCCGGTCAGGCGTGATAATTCGGAATATACACGTCGCATGATATGTGAATGTCCGCCCGTCCTCGCCGTTACGGGCGAACCTGGCCGGTCCCCCGCACGACATATTTATACGTCGTCAATTCCTCCGCCCCAACTGGGCCCCTGGCGTGCAGCTTGCCGGTGGAAATGCCAATTTCGGCGCCCATGCCAAATTCACCGCCATCGGCGAATTGCGTCGAGGCGTTATGCATGACGATGGCGCTGTCGACTTCACTCAAAAATTTCTCCGCCGCCGCATCATCTTCGGTGACGATGGAATCCGTGTGTTCCGATCCGTGGCGATTGATATGCGCCACGGCGTCTTCCACGTCGTTCACGACTTTGACCGAGATGATCGCGTCCAGATACTCCGTTTCCCAGTCTTCAGTGCTCGCGGGCGTGATGCGGGAATCTATCCCTTGCGCCGCCGCGTCGCCGCGCACTTCGCACCCTTTGTCGGACAGAGCGTCGACGATGCCGGGCAATTGTGCGCTGGCGATGGTCTTGTCGATCAGCAGCGTTTCAGCGGCGCCGCAAATACCCGTTCGGCGCATCTTCGCATTGACCGTGATATCGCGCGCCATGTCCGGGTCGGCGGCGCGGTCCACGTAGATATGACAGATGCCTTCGAGATGCGCGATGATCGGAATCTTGGTCTCCGCCATGACCCGTTCGATCAACGAGCGTCCCCCCCGCGGTACGATGATATCGATGAGCCCCGTTGCGGTCAGCATGGCGCCCACGGCGGCGCGGTCTCGGGTTTTGATCGCCTGAATACAATCACGGGGGAGGCCGGCGGCCTCCAGCCCGTCCCGCAGGCAATCGCCGATCAGGCCTGAAGAGTGGATGCTTTCCGACCCCCCGCGCAAGACGGCGGCGTTGCCGGATTTCAGGCACAATCCGCCCGCATCCGCCGTCACATTGGGACGCGACTCATATATAATGCCGATTACGCCGAGCGGCACGCGCACCCGTTGAAATTTAAGACCGTTGGGTTGCTCCCAATCCGCGAGTATAGAGCCGATCGGATTGGGTAAGTTTGCGACGGTCTCCAGGCCTGTCGCCATGGCCTCGATACGATCCGGCGTCAGGGTCAGCCGGTCGATCATCGCGGCGCTCAGATTTCTCGCCTGTCCAAAGACCACATCCTTGCCGTTCGCCGTCAAAATTTCATCCTGACGGGCGCGGATAATATTAGCCGCCTTCCGCAAGGCGTCGTCGCGAGCGTCGCCGCTGGCCCGTGCGAGAATCCGCCCCGCATCCTTGGCGGCGGATGCAAGCCGGCGCACATCTCCGGCGACATCCTTCCCAGCGACGTCGGGCTCATTTTGCGCGCGTGCGGCGGTCATGCTCCAAATCCCTCGCTGTCGTTATCTTTTTGGTTCGCGAACATCGGTCAATCCAGCACCAGGTCATCGCGATGAATCATCTCATCCCGCCCACGATAGCCCAGTAACTGGTGTATTTCACCCGTCTTGTGACCGGCGATGCGTGCGGCGTCCTTGTTTGAATACGCGGACAGCCCTCGGCCCAGAACGCGTCCGGCGTTGGTTTCAATGGTGACCGGGTCGCCGCGCTCAAAAGAGCCCTTGATGGCGGTCACCCCGGCGGGCAACAGGCTGCGGCCTTTACCCAACGCCGCTTCTGCGCCGGGATCGATAATAATTGCGCCGACCGGGTTCAAGGCGCCGGCGATCCAGCGTTTGCGCGCGGAACGGGGCTCTGAATTTGGTAAAAACCACGTGCAGCGTTCGCCGTCGATAAGGCGGCGCAGAGGGTGGTTCGCCTGACCATTTGCAATCGCCATGCGGCACCCGCCTGCGAGCGCGATTTTGGCGCCCTGCAATTTGGTCACCATGCCGCCGGACGAATATCCGGTTGGCGCCGCGCCCGCCATGGCTTCGATACGGGTGTCCAGCGTGCGAACCTCTGCGATATGCGTTGCATTTGGATTTTTGCGAGGATCGGAATCGTACAGGCCATCAATGTCGGACAGGAGCAGCAGCGTATCGGCGCTGATCATGACCGCGACGCGGGCGGCCAGGCGATCATTGTCGCCAAAGCGAATTTCCTGTGTCCCGACCGTATCGTTTTCATTGATGATCGGCGCCGCTTTGAGCGCCAATAGCTGGGTTATGGTGCTGCGCGCATTAAGGTGTCGGCGCCGCTCCTCGGTATCCTCCAGCGTCAACAATACCTGGGCGACGGTTATTCCGTGCCGCGCCATGGCTTCTTCAAACGCATGAGCGAGCTGTATTTGTCCGGTAGCGGCGGCGGCCTGCTTTTCTTCCAGCCGCAGGGCGCGGCCTTTCAGCCCAAGGCGTTCGCGCCCGATCGCGATGGCGCCGGAGGACACGATGACAACCTCCTGACCCTGCGTTCTACACGCCATGATGTCGTCCGCGACTGTATTCAGCCAGTCTCGCCGCAGCGCGCCCGTGGCGCTGTCGATCAGTAACGCGGAGCCGATTTTGACGACAAGGCGCTTTGCGGTGACGATGGAGTGTTGGGCAGTGGTTGCGGACATGATGTCAGGCTCTCAGGAGATCACGTTCTCAGGGGGTCCAGGTGGGCTCTTCGATTGGTGCGGGCTCCTCGGCGATTTTTTCCGCCAGACGTTCCTGTTTAACGACGCTGAGCAACGCGCGCAGAACGTCATCGACGCCGCTACCGGAAACGCCGGACATGGCCATAACAGGGTTTTCAGTGACGGCGGACAGGGCTTTCTGTTTTTCTTCGAATTCGGCGTCGGACATGGCGTCGGTTTTGTTGAGTGCGACAATTTCCTTTTTGTCGACGAGGTCGCCGCCATAGGCTTTCAGCTCACCGCGAATGGTCGTATAGGCGCCAGCGACGTCTTCTTGTGTCCCGTCAACCAAATGCAACAAAACCCGGCAACGCTCCACATGACCCAGAAAACGATCGCCCAGACCGATGCCTTCATGGGCGCCTTCAATGAGACCTGGAATATCGGCGATGACAAATTCGGTTTCATCGACATAGACCACGCCCAGATTGGGATGCAGCGTCGTGAAGGGATAATCCGCAATCTTGGGGCGCGCCCGGGTCGTCGCCGCTAGAAAGGTTGATTTTCCCGCATTCGGCATTCCCAGCAATCCCACATCGGCGATCAGTTTAAGGCGTAGCCATACCCACATCTCGGCGCCGGGCCAGCCGGGCTCGGAGCGACGGGGCGCGCGATTCGTCGCGGTTTTGAAATTCATGTTGCCGCGTCCGCCATCGCCGCCTTTCAGCAGGACGGTTTGCATGCCTGGCGTCATCAGATCGGCAATCAGGGTTTCGCCGTCTTCCTCTAGAATCTGGGTGCCGACGGGTAATTTCAGGGTCACCGCGTCGGCGCTGGGTCCGGTTTTCTGGCGTCCCATGCCGGGTCGACCGTTCAGCGCCTTAAAATGTTGCTGATAGCGATAATCGATCAGGGTGTTGAGATCTTCCACAACCTCAATGACGATATCGCCGCCACGGCCGCCATCGCCGCCATTAGGTCCGCCATATTCAATATACTTCTCACGCCGGAACGAGATCGAGCCCGCGCCGCCATCACCGCTTTTAAGAAATATCTTGGCTTCATCGAGAAATTTCATGGGTCTTCAGCTTTTGTAGCGTTGGTTGGAAACAGTATAGCCGGGGCATAAAAAAAGGGGAATGGCTAGCCATTCCCCCGTAATTTTTCAGCGCGCGGGGCCGAATCAGGCTGGCGGCACGACCGATATAGTAGTCCGTAAGCGGGTCTTGTGAAATTTCACATTACCATCAGTCAGTGCGAACAATGTGTGGTCCCTGCCCATGCCGACATTATCGCCGGGATGCACCTTGGTGCCCCGTTGACGGACAAGGATATTGCCGGGAACAACGATTTCGCCGCCGTATTTTTTGACGCCCAGTCGACGTCCCGCGGTATCGCGACCGTTGCGTGAACTGCCGCCTGCTTTTTTATGGGCCATGGCTGACTACTCCTCGGTCTTGTCTGTTGCGTCCGCCGTCGTGTCGGTTTTGGCTTCTGCAGGTTCCTTGGCTTTCGCCTCTTTCTTCTTCGGCGCGGCCTTTTTCTTGGCGCCGGTCAGAATATCGGTAATTTTCAGGATCGTGATGTCCTGACGATGACCATTCTTCCGACGGTAATTCTTCCGGCGCTTCTTTTTAAAGACGATAATCTTTTTGTCGCGGGTCTGATCAAGGACCGTCGCCGTGACGGATGCGCCCTTAACCAGCGGCGCGCCGATGGTTTGGCTTTCTTCGTCACCGACAAGCAGCACTTCATCAAGGCTGATTGTTGCGCCCTTTTCACCGGCGATTTTTTCAATGACAATCTTGTCGTCTTTGGCGACTTTATACTGTTTGCCGCCGGTCTTGACTATTGCGTACATGGCTTGTTCTTTTTTTAAACTAGGTTTTCAGGTCGGGTTCTTGGTCTCTGCTCTACCAGGGCGGCCACTATAACAAGCGACGCGCGCCCGATGGCGGACAGAACCCGGCCCCCAAAGCGTGCCGCACTATACTCATGCGTCTTTTCAAGTCAACGCTGAATTATATCCAAATTCGATTTGATTTCAGCGCGTCGATCGTTTCGTTTCAATTCGCTTGCCGGACATCATTTTAACGCTCCAAATTTCAATGTCTTCATTTTCAATGTCCCTCTGCGTCACCCTGAGGGCCATCCCGCCGAGAGTCGCGAAGTTCAGCCGCATCGGGCCCAGTGCGATGGAGTATATCGAAGTTTTTGACCGCGCGGTCCAGGGAATACAGCTCGGCGACGCGCGCTCTGGCGGCGACGCCCAAGGATTCAACGTCCGCGGTGCGCAGATTCTCTATCGCATCGGCGAGCGCATCGGGGTCGCGCGGCGGGACGATATGGCCAGTTTCGCCAACAATGAGCCGCGCATCGCCGACATCGGTCGCGACGACCGGCAACCCACTGGCCATGGCTTCGACGATGGCGTTGGAGAAGCCCTCTCCATAGGCGGAGGTGGAGACCAGTATGTCGGCGGCGCGTAGCAGACGAGGCACGTCGTTGCGGCGGCCTAGCGCCTTCACCTGCGGCATGGGGGGCAATGCTTTATCGGTATCCGCGCCCATGATGATCGTCCGTGTCGACGGCGTCTTTTTCAAGGCGCTCAGTAAGGTTGGAAAATCTTTCATCGGGTCGTATCGCGCGGCGACGGCGACAACGAAATCCTCAGGGTTGAGGCCCAGTTCCGCGCGAACCTCCGTCCGATCATTCTGATCGGGCTGAAACCGTTGTGTGTCGACGCCGTTGTCGAACAGGAGGAAGTAGCGCGGTCGGTATCCCAGTTTTCGATGCGCGTCGACGCCCGCGACTGAATTGGCGATAATTGCGTCGGGGCTCCTTGAAAATCTGGCGCCGAGGCGAATCACCAACCGAAGCATGCGTCCATAGTCCGATACATCCATATCGGAACACCGGATGCCCCAGTAGACCCTAGTGCGGCGCCGGGCGCCCGCCAACCAAACTGCGGCTGACGCCGCCAGGTTGGCGTGGTACATCCACCCTTGGATAACGTCGGGTCGGGCTTGCCGGATTAAACGCGCAAGGGCCCACAGGCCGGATAGCGGACGCCGCTGAAAATTCAGTTCATGGACGGGAACGCCGGCTTCCGTCAGTCGCACTGCGTTGGGCCCGCCCGGCGTCAGGCTGACGATAATCGGCGCTGCGCCCTGATCTTTTTTGGCCAAGGCTATGGCCGTCAACATGCTCTCCGCGCCACCGGCGCCTAGGCCGGTGATGACGTGCATGACGAGCGGATTTTTTGTGTCGGACATCGCCGTTCAGACCTTTGAAACAGGGGGCGAGGGAGCGCGCTTGTTCAGGCGCGCCATCGCCCAGGCGGGCGCGACGCCAAAAAACGCAACGACCGCCAGTACCATAAAAGCGTCATGATAGCCCATCGTGCTGGCCTGCGCATATATGATATCGCCCAGGTATTGCAGGGCTCCCGGGTCTCGCGCAGCTTCGGGAACACCGGCTTCGCGGTACAGCCGAACAAGTTCTTTGCGCATTTCCTGCGTGGTCTGGCTGGCGCCGGTCTGCATCGCCACGAACGCATCGCCATGAAAGGGGATGCGCATTTCCAGAAAGACGATTACGCAATTTGTACCGATTGCGGCGCCCAGCTTGCGCACGAAGTTGATCGAACTGGCGCCCTGATTGATGAGCTCCGGCGGCAGGGACTTGAGGGCGGCGGCGTTGGTGACCGGTCGGGTAAAGGCGGAGCCGACCCGTAACAGAATTGTAAATGCGACCAGCGACCAGAACGGGGTGTTCACATCGGCGCCCGCGAGCAAGGCGTATGCTAGCGCGAAGGACACAAGCCCGGCGTAGATCATATAATGCGGCGGGAGAATATCAGACAACCGACCCGCAATGGGAAACAGAATGAACAGCGACAACCCCGCCGGAATCATCATCAACCCTGCATTCAAGGGCGTGTAGTGCTGAATTTGCTGCACGAAAAGCGGCAACATAAAGGTCGATGACAAAAAGGCGCATCCGGTGAAAAACGCGATCAATGCCGCCATGGCGAATTGAGGGTTCGAAAACATGCGCAAATTCACCAGGGGCTCACGACAATGGAGCTGGCGATAAATGAAGCCGACGCCGCCGATCAATCCGGCGCCAAAGAAAATGATGATATCGGTTGAGGTCCAGCCCAGTCGCTGGCCATAGCTGAATCCCATCAGGAACCCGGTCAAAAACATGCAGAGCAGGGCGAAGCCAAGAAAATCGAATGTTGGCAGGCGCTTCGGCCTTTTCCGGCTCGGTATGAACAGATTGCACAGGATCAGCGCAAAAAAGGCGGTTGGCAGGGAGAGCAGAAAAATATAGCGCCAGCTGTATGCTTCAATCGCCAGTCCGCCCATCGTTGGCCCCAGGGATGGCGCCAATACCATGCCCATGGAGTAGATCCCCATCGACAGGCCCTTTTGATGGGACGGAAAAACCTTGAACGTCACGGCCATGCCGAGCGGTTGAATCGCCCCGGCGGCGGCGCCTTGAAGGACGCGCCCTAACAACAGGGTGTTCGGGCCCTCCGCCATCGCGCTCATGGTTGCGCCGATCAAAAACACGATGAGCGCAATCGTATAGGCCTGCCGCTCGCCCACGGCTTTTATCAACCAGGCGCTCAGCAACATGCCCGCAGTTTGTGAGGCGAAATACCCGGTCGTTAATAACTGCGCCTGATCGCG
>JAESSL010000138.1 GCA_016764135.1 Alphaproteobacteria bacterium | reverse complement strand
TGGAGGATCTGCCCAGCGCGTGCCGCCCTGCTTCGCTCGACGAGGCCTACGTGTTACAGGACGCGCTGCGTGTGCGCCTCGCGTCTCAGGGCATGGGGGCGCAAAGCGGTTGGAAAATTGGCTGTACGACATCGGTCATGCAGGAATATCTGAACATCCCGCATCCTTGCGCTGGCGCGCTCTACGAGAACACGACTTTCGATGGGCATGCGGTGCTCACGGCCTCGGATTATTTTCAATTGGGTCTGGAATGTGAAATTGCGGTTCAGCTGGCCGTTGATATTCCGCCCGGCGAAACGACGCATAGCGCTGAGAGCATTGCGGGCGCGGTGGGCGCTGTTATGACGTCGGTTGAAATCGTCGATCACCGGTTTCGCGATTTCACAAAAGCCGCGACAGAGAGCCTGATCGCCGATGATTTCTTTTCCGTCGGATGCGTCACAAGCGCACAGACGCTGCTTTCTGATCTCGGCGATTTGTCGAGCCTGCGCGGCGGCTTTCGCATCAATGGCGCGGCGGCGGAGAGCATCGGTCAGGCCGACGCTATTCTTGGCCACCCGTTGAACGCCCTGGCCTGGCTGGCCAACCACCTGTCCGCGCGCGGAATGACAATGCGAAAAGGCCATATCGTGACGCTCGGCAGCGTCGTAAAGACGATTTACCCAACTATGGGCGAAAAGATCGAAGCAAAATTTGACCGATTGCCGCCGGTCACGCTCGAGATAACCTGAGCAGTCAGTCGTATTTTACGTCCGCCGCCATAAACGCGCGGCGCAGATAATCCTCAATCGCCGCAACATCGGCGCAGACCGCATAACGCAAAAAATCGCCAAAATTGACGCCAACAACGCCAGTTTTGTCGATCATGGCCAGATTAAACGCCTTTGCGCTCTCGACCGCTTCGCCAAACGCGCGGGTCGGCGTTTTCCACAAAGTGTAAAAGCCCGCTTTGGGTTCAAGCGCCAATTGCATCCCACATTCCATCAAAAGGGCGCTCAGCATCGCCAGACGCTCCCGATACATCTTGCGATAGACAGCGATCCCATCCTGATCGGTTTCCAGCGACGCCAACGCCCCCGCCGCCATGGGCGCTACAAACCCCGCATCCGCCTTGCCCTTTATCTCCTTGATATCACCAATAAAATCAGGCGACCCCACCATGGCGCCCACATGCCATCCGGTGCCATTACCAATCAACTTGGCGGCGGTAAACGCTTCCGACCAGGACAAATTCGGAAAATCCACCGCAATGTCAGACAGCGTGACGCTCTCGTCCGTATGACTCAGCGAGCAATAAGCGGCGTCATTGAACAGTCGAATATCATTGTCGCTGCAGTGCTGACACAGCGCCGCAAACCATTCCGCGGTCGCTACCTGACCGGACGGGTTATGCGGGTAATTCGTCATCACCAGATCGGTTCCAGCCGCGATATCACTCGGATCAAAGCGAAACGCGTTCGCAACCGTCAAATTCAACGCGTAATGGTTGGCGTAAGGGAAAAGGTCGCACCAATTGGCCGGAATGGGATATCCGGGCTTGGTCATCGTCGCCACGGTGACTTCATGGGTCGCGCATCCACAAGCCAACGGCAACAAGCCCAACACCGGTTTCACGCCGGATATTGGCACGTAATCGACATTAGCGGCGCTCAGATCCCGATCAAGATGCGCCGCGACAAACCGTTCGGAAAACCTCGGCACCGCAGGGCTGTCATTATACTGATAGGCATGCATCGGCTCGTCGTCGCTCATCACAGCGTCGCTTGCGGCCTTTCGCGCGCTCAACAACGCCGGGCCCTTGGGTTCGCCAATCGACAAATCCAAGAGACTCACGCCCTGCGCAATCGCCTCCGATCGCTTTTGGCGGATCTTCTGGAACACATTCGCCGCGCCTGCCGGCAGTCGGGATTTCGGCATGTGACTGGCTCCTTTTATCGCTTCCGAAACTGACGCTACTTTGAATTAACGCCCCTTGAACACAGGTTCGCGTTTTTCCGCAAAAGCCAGCATCGCTTCGCGCGAATCCTCAAACTTGGAAAGCTCCGTGGTCTTGTTCTGTTCGTAGCGATAGCCATCGCGCAGGCTCATTTCCTCAATCGCATTCAACGCCTCTTTGGCCAACCCCATGGCGATCGGGCTTTTAGACGCAATGTCCCGCGCCATTTCCATCGCCGTATCCAAAAGGTTTTCCGGCGCAACACAGGCCTCCACAACACCGAGGCGGTAAAGTTCCGGTCCAGGAATCCGATAGCCCGTGAACATCATGCGGCGCACGGTGGAATGTCCAAACAATCGCATCGCATGACGCCCCCCGCCAAGTAATCCAACATTGATTTCGGGTAAGCCGATGAGCGTATTTTCCGCCGCAAATAAAATATCGCAGGACGCCGCAACCGCTAACCCCGCCCCCAGCGCAACGCCGTTAACCGCGCCAATCACGGGTTTCCGGCATTCCATGATCGAGTGAAAACTCTCCCGCGCATTGCGGTTATGACGCCACGCCTCACCCGGCCCGCGCGTTTTCCCGGCGCGTCCCTTGATATCAGCGCCCGCCGAAAAATTCTTGCCGGCGCCGGTCAAAACCACGGCGCGCACATCGTCACGATCGCTCAGCGTATCGAAGATCGTCATCATGTCGTCTTGAAATTGAGTGTTCTGCGCGTTCACTGGCGGGTTATCCATCGTCACCAGCGCAACAAAATCAGACACCTCGCATTTGACCAATTGCGTATCCATGAAATCTCTTCTCCCGCATCGCAAGCCGAACAAACGATGTGCGGTAATAATGTTTAAACAGGTCGCCGTCGTCGACGTTTCTGATACAATATTAGACTGGACATTACCAGAAACGCTCCGTCGAATTTTCCCTAAAAATCATCCATTTGGGCGACCTGTTTGGCGATAGCGCTGTTTAGCGTTAGTCTTATGAATTGATAACGACAAGCAACAGATTGACAACAAATGAAGCTTGGTCCCGCTTTTGTATTCGCCGCAGTCGCCGCCATCGCAACGGCGACTTCCCTGCCCCAGGGCAATGACGCGCGCGCTGACGCGCCACTTTATGTTCATTGCTATGACGAAGAACGTGGCGTCTTGCACAAACGCCGAGTCGATAATTGTGCGGGCCGGGTATTGTCGAACACTGAGGCCGATACAGTTCGCGCCGCGCTTAAGGCAAAACGCCTGAAACGTTTAAAGCGCGCGATGCAACCAAGGGCGGAACGCAACAAAGGCCCGCGCGGTCATGGCACCGGATTTTTTGTCACCCGTGACGGGCATATCATCACCAATAACCACGTCATCGAAAAATGCAAAGGCGACATCTGGGCGGATTCAACCGACGGGCGCGCCAGCAAGACCCGCGTTCTCGACACCGACAAACGAAATGATCTCGCTCTGTTAAAGGCCACTTTTCCGCCGCGGGCGACCGCCATATTTCAAGCGCCCGTTCGCGCTAAAAAAGGCGAGGACATCGTTGTCATTGGCTACGGCACGCACAAACTGGCGCCCATAAAACCCCACGTCACAAAAGGCATTTTTGAAATGACCAATCCGGCGGGCACCCGATTTCGCATGGACGCCGCCGTTCGGCCCGGCAATAGCGGTGGCCCGGTACTCGACTCCAGCGGTCATGTGATCGGTGTCGTCTTCGCACAGGTCAATACCGTCAACACCTACAAATCGACCGGCAAGATGGTCCTCGACAAAGGCTTCGCCATCACCAACCCCTTGGTGTTTCGACTCCTGGAAAAAAATGAAATTGCCTATACGCGTATCTCCTCAGGTTCGAAATTTTCATCAGATCAAATTTTCAAAGCCTCAAAATCATTCATAACGCGCATTAGCTGCAAGCGGTAACATGCTGAATATAAAATATTTAATTTAACGGCACGGCGCCTTGGAAAATCACAGCGCCGTGCTGCTAAACTTTACGACCTCAGAGCCTTCAAATCTGCCAGCGTCTTTTCCGCCTCGGGTCTGCGGGTATAATCCGCATCAATGTCCGTCGCGATGATAGTTCCACTGGAATCGGCCACGATCCGAGCCGGAACCGGCAGCGTCCAACTTTCATCGCCATTGTACTTTGGCAAATCTATTCCAAAGCCGCTGTAAATCTCCTTCAAATCTGCGGGCACGTCGAAACGAAGGCCGAGTTGGGCGGCGTAATTGTTTCCGGGATCTGACAGGATGTGAAAATTCAACGCGTGCTTTTCCATCAAGGTCACACTGTGTTCCGGCGTTTGCGGCGTCAACGCGACAAGCGAAGCGCCGATATCTTCAAGGTCTTCCAACACGCTTTGCAAAGCATACAGCTCTGCATTGCAGTAGGGTCACCAGGTTCCGCGAAAAACGGAGAGTACGACGGGCCCCTGCGACAACAAGTCGGCGGCGTGAACGTCGACGCCATAGGCGTTGCGCAGCGAGAAATCAGGCAGCGTATCGCCAATTTTTATCGCGCGTTCAATGATGCCGGACTTTTGTAGATCGTCTGTTGCGCGTTTCATAACGGCGCGCTTATCCGTTGGCACCCTGCCTGCGCTCGCTTCACGCATGCCAGCCAGTTGTTCTTCCAATGACATGGTCATCTCCTGTTTTACAGATTGTTTGCGTGTGAGAATTTACCGCACACTCGATGATTTCCCAAATGGGCGTTCAACGTCTGCATTCAACGGGACACCACCCTGATTTCGATCACGAAAGCATGAGGCGCCCAAAAGGGATTTTTGAACTTTAGCTGTTCTTGGGTAAAACTTATTGGCATTATCCCCATTCTCTGTGCGGATATGTTCACCAATTAAACGGTAGCAACGCCAGTCCTGTAATCTGAAATTTGGTGGAAGGGGAAGCATCATGACAATGACAATTCGTCCCTTGAACGACGCTGTTGGCGTCGAAATTCTTGGTCTCGATCTGGACAAACCTTTAAGCGAGCCAGACGTCGGCGCCATTAACGACGCCTTTCTTGAGCACCATCTCCTGTG
>JAESSL010000137.1 GCA_016764135.1 Alphaproteobacteria bacterium | reverse complement strand
GTCCTGTTGCCCAAGGTCGAAGGCCCGGAAATGGTCGAGCAGGCGATTACCGTATTGGCGGCGAATGGCGCGCGGGATGATTTGCCAATCTGGTGCATGATCGAAACGCCAATGGGCGTGTTGCGCGTTGAAGCGCTCGTGTCGGCGTGGCGCGCGCGGATTGGGGCGTTGGTGATGGGGACATCGGATCTGGCGACGGATTTGCATTGCGCGCACACGCCGGACCGGGCGCCGTTTCTCTATAGCCTCTCGCATTGCATCCTCGTCGCCCGGGCTTTTGGCGTCGCGGTTCTGGATGGTGTGTATCTGGATCTGGCCGATGATGAGGGTTTTGTTGCGTCATGCCAGCAAGGTCGGGAGCTGGGGTTTGACGGCAAGACGCTGATCCATCCCAAGACGATTGCGGCGGCGAATGCGGCCTTCGGGCCCGATGAAGCATCCGTCACGTGGAGCCGCCGCGTCATCGATGCGTCCAATGCGGCGGCGGCGGAAGGCAAAGGCGTTGTGCTGCTGGAAGGTCAGCTCATCGAAAATTTGCACGTGACCGAGGCGCGCCGAATCGTGTCTCTGGCGGAAACAATCGCGGCGCTCGAAAAAGTTTGATGCCGACATGCGGCGCGTCGTCCAATGCGGCCCCTCCCAGATTCCCTCCTGGCGAGGGGAATCCGGGCGGAGCCATGCAATCCCCCGAGGCGGAATCGCGCGATGCGTTTAAGATCTGGCCTAACGAGCAAATCACAACAGCTATACCCCGGACAGGGCGCCGTCTCTGGACAGAGACAGCAGCCGATACGATGGCTCCAGCATGGCGTCCAAAGCGATGGAACCTCCTGCCTTCAACCCAATCACGCACCTGTTCTATCGTGTTCTTTTCTGCGGCGGCGCGCCATTAAAAATCACGTAAATGGCGAAGATTTTGTATAAAAATCTTCTATTAATGCACATTCAGCGCACAGTTTATTAACGTTTTTATCCACAACTTTGCGATGCTGGTCCATGGTGTCGGAACGATTGCCAACTGGCGCCGGTTCGGACATACTGTCCTCAATTCGCCGACGCCTGCTCAGCGTTATGAAAATCGCGATTACGGCTTAACCCTTTGAAGGCTTAGCCCATTGTCGCGTAACTTTTCTAAGTAACGATCTGAACAGGTGTGCGGCTAAACTTTACGGCGCAATTTTTGTCGCCGGTGGCGCATTGAATCCCGCTCATGGGTGTAAGTGGCGGAATTCAAAGACGGGGGAGTGATTATGAGCACCAGTGAACGGCCGCTATCGCCGCATCTTGGCATTTATAAACAGGAATGGACGATGGTTTTGTCCATTACGCATCGCATGACCGGCGTCGGGCTGGGCGGCGGCACTTTGCTGCTTGTCTGGTGGCTGTTGGCCCTGGCCGCAGGACCGGAGGCTTTTGTGCAAGTGCAATCGATCATCGGATCATGGGTTGGCCAGTTGATTTTATTGGGCTGGACCTGGGCGTTGTTTTACCATTTCTGCAATGGCCTCCGCCATCTGGGCTGGGATCTGGGCATGGGGTTCGAGTTGGACGCCGCCCGGAATACCGGAATTATAGTTGTGCTCGCCTCGATTGTCCTGACGCTGTTGTCCTGGATCGTTGGCTATGCGTCGATGGGGGGCAGCTGATGCGCTCAGATCTTGGTAGTGTCCGGGGCCTTGGGTCGGCGAAATCCGGCACGGGTCATTTCTGGATGCAGCGGGTCACCGCGATTGCGTTGATTCCGTTGACCTTGTGGTTCGTGGCGTCTCTGGCGTCAATGGGCGCGGTGAGTTACGTCGAGGCGATCGAGTGGGTGAGATCACCTGTGACGGCGGTTTTGCTGCTGGCCTTGATTGCAGCGACGTTCCATCACCTGCAGCTTGGCATGCAGATTGTGATTGAAGATTATGTGCATGCGGAAGGCGCGAAAATCGCCAGTCTCATCATTGTGAAACTGGGAAGCGTCCTGCTTGGCCTCGCGGCTGCGTTCGCCGTCCTTAAAGTATCATTCGGAGGATAACCGGAAATGGCGAAATCATACGAAATTATCGACCATACTTATGATGTGGTTGTCGTTGGCGCTGGCGGCGCCGGTCTGCGCGCGACGTTTGGCATGGCCGAAAAGGGCCTGAAAACAGCGTGCATCACCAAAGTTTTTCCGACCAGAAGTCATACGGTTGCGGCGCAGGGCGGCATTTCCGCGGCGTCGGGCAATATGGGCGAGGACGATTGGCGCTGGCATATGTACGACACGGTCAAAGGGTCGGACTGGCTGGGCGATCAGGACGCTATTGAATATATGTGCCGCGAAGCGGTGCCCGCGATTGTCGAACTGGAGCATTACGGCGTTCCCTTCAGCCGCACGCCGGAAGGCAAGATCTACCAGCGCGCGTTTGGCGGCATGACAACCCAGTATGGGGAAGGACCTCAAGCCCAGCGCACCTGTGCGGCGGCGGACCGGACCGGTCATGCGATGTTGCATACGCTGTATCAGCAATCGTTGAAGCATAACGCTGAATTTTACATCGAATATTTTGCGCTCGACCTTATCATGGATGAGGACGGAACGTGTCGGGGCGTTATGGCCTGGAACCTGGACGATGGCACTATTCACCGGTTCCGCGCCAAAAAGGTCGTCCTGGCGACGGGCGGCTGCGGTCGGATTTATTTCTCCTGCACCTCGGCGCATACGTGCACCGGCGATGGCGGCGGCATGGCGCTTCGCGCCGGGTTGCCCTTGCAGGATATGGAATTTGTACAATTCCATCCCAGCGGCATTTACGGATCAGGGTGTCTGATCACGGAAGGCGCACGCGGGGAGGGTGGGTACCTGACCAATAGCGAGGGTGAGCGCTTTATGGAGCGTTACGCACCCTCGGCGAAAGATCTGGCCAGCCGCGATGTCGTGAGCCGGTCGATGACGATGGAAATTCGCGAAGGCCGGGGCGTCGGTGGGCGCAACGATCATATTCATCTGCATCTGGAGCATCTGGATGCGGCGGTCATTATGGAACGCTTGCCGGGTATTGCGGAGACGGC
>JAESSL010000136.1 GCA_016764135.1 Alphaproteobacteria bacterium | reverse complement strand
ATAACAACCATTGCGCGCCTGTCGGCCACACCCAGACCCAGAGCGCCGGTACGAGCGACAATGGCGCCATGATCGCCGCCATATAAAACGTGATCGTCAGGCTGGAATCCTCAAGCGACAGTTTTTTTGTCATCATGATCGCGGATCCCCAGCAAAACGCCGAGAATACCGTCAAAATGGAACCTAGATCTATCTCCGAGACACCCGGGCGCAACAGCACAAAGACCCCCGCAAACCCGACAAACAGCGCCGCCCAGCGCCGCATGCGAACAACCTCTCCCAAAAACAAAACCGCAAGCAAGGTCGCAAACAACGGCGCGGTAAAGCTCAGCGCCGTCACACGCGCCAGCGGCGTGATCGACAGCGCGGTGAAAAACGACAGCATTGAGGCTGTCGTCAGTATGTTCCGGGCAAGATGAAGATACGGCCGTCTGGTCCGCAGCGCCTTTGTGCCTGTACGCAAAAACAGAGGCGCCAAAAAGACCAACCCCAGACTATTGCGAAAAAAGGCGATCTCGAAGGGCTCCATCCCCTGTGAGACATAGCGCACGAGCGTGTGCATCATGACCGCCGACATGGTGGCCACAAACATCATCAACATTCCGCGCATGCTATTGGGCAAACGGGCGTAAAAGTCAGTCGCCATGAGCTACCGTCGGTTTAGTTTTGCTACCGTCATTTTATATTTTAAAGGTCGCGGAGAGGCCATATGTTGGAGCGAGGGACCGAAGTCAACCTCGCGACAAACATACCAGCGTTGCGTTAAGGCGCGTCCGCAGGGCGCCGCCGCAGAATCATGCCCGACGTATAGGTCATGACGACGTCATCATGTTGATTTCGCGTGATGAACTTTAACCGTATCGACCCCCGGTCCGGTTTGGATCGAGAGGGTTTTGACTCCACGATTTCAACGACGCTGTGAATCGTATCGCCCGGATAAACCGGCGCGATCCACCGCAACTCATCCACGCCGGGGCCCACAATATTCGACTTCATCGTCAAACCCAGATCAAGGAACAGACGCAAGCTGAACGCAAAGGAATGCAGACCGCTGGCGATGATCCCACCAAACATGCCCTCCGCCGCCGAATGGGCGTCGATATGCATCGGTTGGGGATCATATTTTAACGCAAAATCAGAGATATCACCCGCGCTCATCGTACCGGCGCGGGTGATGAAGGTCTGACCGACGAAAAAATCCTCGAAATACAGCGTATGCATAGCCGGTTCTGGTCTCGTCCGATCTAGTCTGCGCTGATCGCCGCCGCAATGGCGTCGCCCAGTTCAACGGTCGTTGCGTTGCCGCCCATATCCGCGGTTTTCGGCGCATCGGAATTAGCCAGAACCGTCTCAATCGCTGTGACGATGCAGGCGCCCGCCTTTGGTGCGCCAAGGTGGTCCAGCATCATCGCAGCCGACCAGATTTGACCAATCGGATTGGCGATGCCTTTGCCCGCGATATCCGGGGCCGAGCCATGGACCGGCTCAAACATCGACGGGAACTCGCGCTCCGGGTTGATGTTCGCCGAAGGCGCAACAGCGATCGTACCCGTCACGCCAGGGCCAAGATCCGACAGAATGTCGCCGAACAAATTACTGCCGACCACGACGTCGAACCAGTCCGGATGCATGACGAAGTTCGCCGCCAGAATATCAATATGATACTGGTCGGTTTTAACTTCCGGGTAATCCTGCCCCATCAAGGCGAAGCGCTCATCCCAATAGGGCATCGTGTGAACAATGCCATTGGATTTGGTCGCTGACGTCAAATGCTTGGCTTCCCGCCGCGAAGCCAGATCAAAGGCGTAGCGCATAATGCGGTCAACGCCGCGACGCGTGAAGGTGTTCTGCTGGATGACCATTTCCTGATCGGTGCCTTCATACATGCGACCGCCGACTTCGGAATATTCGCCTTCGTTGTTTTCGCGCACGACGTAAAAGTCGATGTCGCCAGGCTCATAGCCTCGCACCGGAGGGGTAATGCCCGGCAACAAACGAACAGGCCGTAAATTTACATATTGTTGAAACGCCCGGCGGATGGGAATCAACAATCCCCAGAGCGAAACGTGATCCGGAACGCCAGGAAACCCGACCGCGCCGAGAAACACAGCGTCATGGTCGCGCAATTGATCGATACCGTCTTCCGGCATCATACGCCCTGTTTTTGCGTAGGTCTCGCAGCTCCACGAATAATCGTCGAACGCCAGTCCAAATCCACATTTTCGGCTCGCCGCCTCCAAAGCCTTGATGCCCTCGGGAACAACTTCCTTGCCAATGCCGTCTCCAGGGATCACGGCGATCCGATAACGCTCCATAACGTATCCTTCCTAAAATTCGGTTCTGTTACGAACCGTTCACTAAACGATCCGGTACTTTGACCAAAAAAAAGGGTATTGCAAGGCGCTCTTCGCTTCCTTTGACCGTCAGAATCCAACGCAGCGTCAAAATTACGCTTGCAAACGCCGTCGGCCCCGTACAAACAGGGCGTTACATGGCTAGACCATCATTCAGTGAAGGATAAATTGGTGAAACGATCGGAAATTTTACGCGTCGAAAAATACCTGCGGGAAAAGTTCGGCAACACCATGATCACCCTTTCCGAGCAACAGGACGGGTCATGCGAAGTCAATCTCGACGACGAGTTCATCGGCATCATCTTTCGAGACGATGAAGACGGCGAGGTGTCTTACGACTTTCACATGGCGATCCTCGAAATGGACCTTGAGCCAGTCTAGGGCTTTCTGAACGCCGCTCGATCAACGGGTATCGAAACGCTCCGCGACCGCGGCCGGAACCGCTATGGCAGAAATTCTTCCTCTGACGGATGACAATATTGCGCGCGCGGCGACCGCGATCCGCAATGGCGCGCTTGTCGCGTTTCCAACCGAAACCGTATACGGGCTGGGCGCCGACGCGACGAATGGATCCGCTGTCGCCAAAATTTTTGACGCCAAAGACCGCCCGGACTTCAACCCGCTGATCATTCACACGCCGGACATCGCCGCCGCCCGTAATTTTGCGGAGATATCGCCAGAGGCCGCGCATATTATAGCGCAGTTCTGGCCCGGCGCCCTGAGCGCCATTTTACCCCGAACGACGGATTCGCCAATCTCCCGGCTGGCGAGCGCAGGACTTGATACGGTCGCCGTCCGCGTCCCCGCCGCCAAGGGCGCCCTCGACCTGT
>JAESSL010000135.1 GCA_016764135.1 Alphaproteobacteria bacterium | reverse complement strand
TCCCGGCAATCCGCCATCACGGCGATGGCGCGCCCGCCTGATGCGTTGATTCCCTCGGCGACTTCCTCGCACAGATCTTTTCGGCTTAGTGCATTAATGACCACCGACGCGCCCGCGCGCGCCAATTCCTCCGCCGTCGCACGACCAATATTGCGCGCGCTGCCGGTCACAATCGCAACCTTGCCCTCCAGCTCATTCACCAGATCCACCATGCCGCCGTTACCCCTGTATGATTTTCACGGGCGCTTGTAATTCGCCCTGATTTGGATTATATTCCTAGATAATCATCCCCGCGCTGATCTTCAGGTCTGACGTCGCAGGCCGGACCTCGCGCCACGGATTCATAAAATGATAACGCATGTTAAGCCATGCTAACAGTTTCAGGGTTTATTTATTAACATCGCCTCACAAGGCGAAAACGAAAAGGACAGGTCGATTTCATGAGCGTGTCGATTGCCGATATTCACGCTGCAGCCGAAACAATGAAGGGCGCCGTCGCACGCACGCCGCTGGTGCGCGCCGGCGCGCTGTCGGACAGATTTGGCGCCGACATTTTTCTCAAGCTGGAGACGCTCAACCACACCGGGTCGTTCAAAGATCGCGGCGCGCTGGTGAAATTGCAAAGTCTGACGCCTGAGCAACGGAAACGCGGCGTCATCGCCATTTCGGCGGGCAATCACGCCCAGGGCGTCGCGTATCACGCTCAACGTCTGAGCATACCCGCAACAATCGTGATGCCCGAAGGCACCCCCTTCAACAAGGTTTTGCGAACCGAGGCGCTGGGCGCGCGGGTCATCCTGATCGGCGATAATATTAACGCCTCGGAACCCCACGCCAAAGAACTGGCCGCCCGGGAGAACCTGACCTTCGTCCACCCCTATGACGACGAAAAAATCATCGCAGGTCAGGGAGTCATCGGCCTTGAAATGCTGGCGGACGCGCCAGAACTGGACATTATCATCGCGCCGATTGGCGGCGGCGGACTGATTTCAGGCATCGCCACCGCCGCGAAAGCGATCAAACCATCGATCGAGATCATCGGGGCCGAAGCTGACTTATATCCCTCAATGTATCAGGCGTTGCGCGGACTGACGCCCACCTCAAACGGCGCCAGCATAGCGGAAGGCATCGCGGTGAAATCGCCCGGCGTACTGACGCGCGACATCATCGAGCGCCTGGTCGAAGACATCATTCTGGTGGACGAAGCCGCGATTGAGGCGTCAATCCAGACAATGTTGAGTGAAGCAAAAGTCCTGTGCGAGGGCGCGGGCGCGGTTCCACTGGCGGCCCTGCGTCAGGACCCGGACCGCTTTGCCGGAAAATCCGTCGGGCTGGTCGTTACCGGCGCCAATATCGACCCGCGTATACTGGCCTCGGTCTTGTTGCGCAGCATGGTGCGCAACGGCCAAATGGCGCAACTCCGCGTGACAATCAGCGATAAACCGGGCGCGCTGGCCGCGGTATCGAATATCATCGCAAATTCGGGCGGCAATATTGTCGAAATTTACCATCAGCGACTCTTTTTCGACCTGCCTGTCAAAATGGCCGATCTGGACGTCACGCTGGAAACGCGCGGCGTCAGCC
Organism: Alphaproteobacteria bacterium; assembly: GCA_016764135.1. Taxonomy (GTDB): domain Bacteria; phylum Pseudomonadota; class Alphaproteobacteria; order UBA8366; genus JABJJH01. Next base: position 4,038 of record JAESSL010000135.1, on the reverse strand, counting down.
ATGTCGCTGAAATTCTGAAAGAGCTTGGCGCCGCCGGATATCCCGCGCGACAGCTTATTGACGCAGACCGGATATGATAGCGGTTTTCGACGTAAGCCGCCTAGATTTGATGGAATTTCCCGGCGTGAAAGATCAGGGGCTTACCCTCCCCTTCGGCGCGCATCCGGTTAACCCGGCCCACCATAATCACGTGATCGCCAGCGTCGTGAATGTTTTCCGTTGTGCATTCAAAATTAGCCAGACACCCGCTCAGGATTGGCGCCCCGGTATCCCAGGTTTCATAGTCGATGCCTTCAAATGGCTTGCGACCATCATCGCCAACCCGCGCAAAATGCATGCAATCGTCCTTCTGATCCTCATGCAGCACATTGATCGCAAAATGCCCGATAGACTGAAACGTTGAAAACGACGTCGCGTCGCGGCCCAGGCAAAACAGCAAAAGCGGCGGCGCCAGGGAAACAGAAGAAAAGGAGTTCGCCGTCACGCCGATCAATTCGCCACCCGGCCCGATCGTGGTGATAACGGTAACGCCCGTGGCGAATTGCCCGCAGGCGTTACGAAAAGTCACCGTATCCATTGTTACAAAGTCCTTTAAACTGCTCTGGTAAACTGTTCTGGTCATAGACCGGCGACAAGCGCATTTTTTATACGTACCGATTACCTCTGATATTCACGCAATTGTTCGTTCCATTCAAATGTTTATCGCGTAATTTACTTCATTTATTTGGTGGAACGGATAGACTTGTTTGGCGTTTCCCGCGTATTTTGCCACAGTAGATTAGGAGCGGAGATAGTATGTTTGTAATTATCGGCGTCGTCGGCGTCCTTGCTGCGGTACTGGGCAGTTTCGCGGCGGGTGGCGGTCACCTGGACGTCCTGTGGCAACCGTTGGAATTCGTCATTATCGGCGGCAGTGGTATTTTCGCCTTCGTTATCGCAAACCCGAAGCGGGTTATCCTCGCGGCAGGCGGGGGATTCATCGCCATCATAAAAGGGCCTAAATACAGTAAAGCCGATTATATGGAACTTCTGACGATGCAATATCAGGTTTTCCGAATGGCCAAGACCAAAGGGATGCTGTCGTTGGAGCAGCATGTCGACAACCCGCATGACAGCGCTATTTTCGCGGCGTTCCCAACGTTTCACGGCGACCACCACGCCACCGAATTCTTTTGCGATTACCTGCGCTTGATGACGCTGGGCACCGATAACCCCAACGAAATTGAAACGGTTATCGATATTGAACTCGAAACCCATCACCATGAAGCCGACCATGTGGCGCACGCGATCAACACAATGAGTGAAAGTTTTCCGGGTCTGGGCATCGTGGCGGCGGTGCTGGGCATCATCCACACAATGGGGTCCATTTCAGAACCGCCAGAAGTTCTGGGTGGGCTGATCGGGGCGGCCCTGGTTGGCACCTTTTTGGGTATTTTGCTGTGCTACGGCTTTGTTGGCCCCATGGCCACGGCCCTGAAAGCGCAACAGGAAGAAGAACATCTTTATTTTGTGTGCCTGAAAGCCGGTATCCTGGCGCATTTGCAGGGATATGCGCCCGCCGTAACGGTGGAGATGGCGCGCAAGGTTCTCATGTCTCATATCAGACCGACATTCGCCGAGGTTGAAGAGGCCTGTGGCGAATTACCACCGGTGTAGAGGCCTCGCGCCATGGCGGACGAGCAAGCCCTAAAACCGACCATCATAAAGAAACGGATTAAGCCGAAAGAAAATCCGCATGGCGGCGCGTGGAAAGTCGCCTTCGCGGACTTTGTCACGGCGATGATGGCCTTTTTTCTGTTGTTGTGGCTCCTCAACGCGACCACCGACAGCCAGAAGCAGGGTATTTCCGAATTGTTCGAACCGGATTCATTTACCGATGGCGATGACGCAGGCGCAGGCCAGGCCCTCAAAGGCCTCGCCCTGACCGCCGAAGGCGCGTTGAAATCCTCCGGTTCGCCACCCAGCGCATCGATCCCGATCCCATCCTTCGGTGGGCAACACGAACTCGTTGGCAAGGCTGAAGAAGCGCGGACGTCGAGTGACGAAAACCCGGACAGCACCAATGTCGAAGCGCGGAGGCGACAGACGGAAGAATTTGAACGCGCAAAATCATCACTCCGGCTCGCCCTCGAAAAAAATCCGGAACTCCGGGAATTTCAGGAAAACCTGCTCATCGAAAACACGCCGGAGGGCATGCGCATTCAGCTGGTCGATCAGGAACGCATTTCGATGTTCAAACCGGGCGGCGCAGTCATGTCGGCCTATTCCGAAGCGTTTCTCGAGCTGATCACCACCATCCTGGTCAAGTTCCCCAATCAAATCGTGATCACCGGCCACACCAACGCCTCTTCCCTGGAAAACACAAAATTTCCGTCTAATTGGGAACTCAGCGGTGAGCGCGCCAATGCGGCACGGCGGGTCATTGTGGAAGCAGGGCTGCCCGAAGGCCGGATCAACGCAATTGCGGGAAAGGCGGATAGCGAACATTTATACCCGCAGGAACCTAATTCTCCGCGAAATCGTCGCATCACAATTTTGCTGGTGCGCCCAACCGAAGAGCAGAGGGCCGCACAATGACCGATGGCGCCCCGAGTCCAGAACCAGAACTTATATTCAAGAAGGTCAAGCTTCCGGGCGGCGCCGCCCATGGTGGTGCGTGGAAGGTCGCCTTCGCCGATTTCGTGACCGCCATGATGGCCTTTTTCTTGTTGCTGTGGCTCTTGAGCGCAACAACACAGGAACAACTGGAAGGCATCTCGAATTACTTTGAGCCCATTGGCGTTCGCAAGGGTTCCAGCGGCAGCGGCGGCCTGTTTGGCGGTATCTCCGCCTCTGACCCCGGCCCCGTCAGAAAGCCGGCGGCCGCAGTACAAGAAAAAATGTCGACGTTGACGTCACCGGGAGACAAAGAGATCAATGAGGCCCCGCCTATCGACGGCCCGCCATCCGATTTACCGAATTTAACGGATACGAAATCGGATCATGAATCGCAGCAATTCCTCGCAGCACAGGCGGCGATGGAGCAGGCCATCGACGAAGTGCCAGAGCTGCGCCAGTTGCACGAAGCGATAAAAATCGACATCACGGATAAAGGTCTTCGAATCCAACTGATCGATCAGCAAAATGTAACCATGTTCAAACCCGGCGGCGCGGAATTGACCGATCATACAAAGATGATTCTTCTTCTGGTCGCCAGCGTGGTGGAACGCCTGCCGAATAAATTATCCATATCCGGCCACACCGACGGACAGAATTTCGTCGACGCTGATGGACGCGGAAACTGGGAATTATCGTTTGACCGCGCCAGCGCCGCGCGCCGCGAACTGCAGGCCGCCGGGCTACCCAACCAACGTATTGAAGAGGTCATCGGTAAAGCCGCCACTGAATTACTGAAGCCCAAACAGCCCTTATCGCCAAAGAACCGGCGATTGGAAATTGTACTGTTACGCCAAAAGGATGACCCAAACACCAAACTGCCCGCGCCACCGAGAATTTTTGGAGACAACTAGCGACAAGCCTCAATTCGATTAAAGCGGACGGCGACGGTCCGGGGAAGGCGAACGCCGCCCCCTTGCAGATTGAGCCTAACGCGCCAATTTAATGGAACCGACCACAATCAAAGGACTGCGTCTTGCCAAGCGAACAATTGCCGGAACAACGCGATGCGCGACTGGACTGGACCGGAATTCGGCCTCATGTCGACCCCGTCGCTGACCCGGCCCTGTTCGAAGGCGTCCTCATGCGGCGCGTCTTCGCCTTCATGATTGATATGGCGATCGTGGGCTCGATGTTTCTCATGGTCTGGCTGATTATCATTTTCAGCCTTGGGCTTCTCTCCGGCCTTTTGCTGCCAATCGCACCGCTTATTCCCATCGTCTATCACACCTTGCTCATAAGCGGGCGACGGTCGTCCACCATTGGCATGCAGTTTCTGGGACTGGAAGTGCGAACCATCGACGGTGGCCGTCCCAGTTTGCTGCAAGCCTTCGCCATGACGGCGCTGTTTTACCTATCCGTGACGGTGACGAGTTACATCGT
>JAESSL010000134.1 GCA_016764135.1 Alphaproteobacteria bacterium | reverse complement strand
GGCTTCCTCGATTTCGTCTTCCAGATACGGTCGAATCCATTCCAGCGGCCCTACCCTGCTTTGATAGCAAACACGCCAATCCAGCGGCTCGGTAACAGGCGACTCAATTTTCAATGCCTCAACAATTGCTTCTGCGCATAATTCCACGTGGCGTTTGTAAGGATCGCCTTTATCGACAAATTTCTGAGGCAACCCATGGGCCGAGAACAAAAGGCGAGGTTGTAATTCACTTTTTGCCGCCAGCGCACATTCCCGTAACCCCTCTCGAATAAGCCGAGCGGATTCGGCGACAAAGCCCGATTGTCTGGGATAACAGCAAATTTCATAACTCGGCGCATCAAGCCCATTCGCCCGCGCCGCTTTACGCCATTCCAGAAAAGACGAAGCCGTCGTTGTCGTTGAAAATTGGGGATAAAGTGGCAGTAACACGATGCGATCAGGCGCAAAGTCCAAAACGTCGCGAACGACCGTCTCGCATCGAGGCGTCCAGTATCGCATGCATTGAAAACACCGCACATCACCAAGATCAGACAACGCCGCGCCAAGCGCATCCGCCTGCGCCTGCGTATTCGCCACCAGCGGCGACCCACCCCCGAGCTTTTTGTAGGTTTCCTGCGCAATTGGCGCGCGACGCGAGGAGATAAGTTTTGCAATCAACGGGCGGATCGGCCACGGCGTTGAAATAATGGCCGGATCATTGAATAAATTGTACAAAAACGGCTCAACAGCCTCCAGGCGATCCGGCCCGCCCAGATTGAATAATATTACGGCTGTCCGCATATCCTAAACGCCCTCATTCACCCACACGCCTGCATCACCGCCTCCAGGACCGCACGGTAGCAACTAACTCCGTCACATGCTCAGGCGGCGTATCCTTGTTCACGCCATGTCCCAGATTAAAAATGAACGGAGCATCGCCAAAGCTATCCATTACCCGACGCGCAGCAGCGACCATCGATTCGCCACCGCATAAAATATACGCGGGATCCAGATTTCCCTGAACCGGTAATCCAAACTGAGTCGCCCAGGCGCCGGAAATCGTGGTATCCAGACCAATCGCCGTAACGCCCGTTTCCGCTGCATAAGCCTCATAATTCAGCCCGGCGCCCCGTGGAAACCCAATAATGGGTATATCAGGATGAATTGCGCGAAATAGCGCCGCCAAACGTGTTGTCGGCTCAATAACCCAACGTCGAAACATCTTCTCCGGCAACACGCCCGCCCAACTATCAAAGAGTTGCACAACTTCAGCGCCGGCGTTTACCTGTTCAATCAAATACTGCGCTGTCGCATCGACCAGAATATCAATCAGCGCCTGAAACCGTTCCGGTTCAGAATAGGCCCAGGATTTAGCAATGAAAAAATCGCGGCTGCTTCCCCCCTCGATCATATAGGTCGCCACAGTCCAGGGCGCGCCTGCAAATCCGATCAATGTCGTTTCCGACGGTAATGCTTTGGAAAGGTTGCGGACTGTTTGATAAACCGGCGAAAGGGTTTCGTGAATTGCGTCGGGTTGCAATCGATCAATGTCGGCGCTGTTGCGAAGAGGGACGAGTTTTGGGCCCTCACCTTCTGCAAACCAGACCTCCTGGCCCAGAGCGTCGGGCACCACCAGAATATCTGAAAACAAAATAGCGGCGTCAAACCCAAACCGGCGAATAGGTTGCAAAGTCACTTCGGTCGCCAGATCCGGCGTGTAACACATATCCAGAAAGGATGGGACATCTGCGCGGATTGCCCGGTATTCAGGTAAAAACCGTCCAGCTTGCCGCATTAACCATAGAGGTGGTGTTTTTGCGGCCTCTCCGGATAGTGCGCTCAACATTGGTTTTAAGCCTGACCGGTTTTCGGACATTATTCGTTTTCTTTCCAACTTAAAAAAATAAAAATCTTTATAAGATTGTAGTGGTAGTAGGGCGGAGGATAACGGGGATTAAAAACAGCACACAGGTTGTTCACATCATGCTGTGAAGAAATACGCTGGTATGTATAATTTAGGCAAGCGCCATAGCGACCCACATAACTTCTCCCTCTGTAAAGCTGGGGAAAACGGGGATAAGTTCTCTTCAGCCTCTCGTGTTAAAGCGTTTAAAAACCGGTAAATAAAGTTTTCCCGGTTGTGTGGTTTCGTGGATGAAGAAAACGTTATGTTGAAAAATGTGGCGAGGGTCGTTTTATGATGGAGTTTTCCACAAGTGGCGCACAACTTTTCCCGATAAAAGTATCCAGATAAAAGTATAAGGACGAACGTGATTAAACTTCATTTACATCTGGTGTCCGACGCCACTGGAGAAACAATTCATAGCGTTGCGCGCGCCTGTATGTCGCAATTTGGCGATGTTGAATCCGTAGAACACAATTGGGCGCTGGTTCGGACCAAGGCGCAGGTCGAGAAAATCCTGGTAAATGTCGCCGAGAATCCCGGCGTCGTCATGTTTACGCTGGTGAATGAAACGCTCCGCCGCGCGCTTCAGGACGGCTGTACCGCAACGCATACGCCTTGCATTCCTATCCTGGACCCCATTCTTGCGTCGCTGGCCAGTCATCTTGGCGTAAAATCGCTTGGAAAGCCGGGAATGCAACATGAGATGGATGCTGAATATTTTCAGCGCATTGACGCCATGACTTTCGCGTTGACGCATGATGACGGACAGGCGGTGGCGAATTTGGCGAATGCGGATATTGTTTTGGTGGGCGTGTCGCGAACCTCAAAAACGCCAACCTGTATTTATCTGGCGAACCGTGGGCTTAAAGCGGCGAACATACCCGTTGTGCCCAATATAGATCTGCCTCCGGAACTGTTTGCGCTGGATCCGGTCAATGGTCCTTTGGTCGTTGGATTGACGACGGATCCGAACAGTCTTGTTCAAATCCGGCGAAATCGGTTGCGTATGTTAAGCGAAGACGATGAAACCGATTACATCGATCCCGAAGTTGTCCGGGAGGAAGTAATAATGGCGCGGAAAATATGCGCTCAAAATAACTGGCCGGTTATCAATGTCAGTCGCCGGTCTATCGAAGAATCCGCCGCCGCGATTTTGCAACATCTGGAACGTCGGCGCCGTGACGAGCCGTAACCGTAAAATATTGCCTTTGGTTTTGGCGTCCGCCAGCAGGTCTCGCGCGGCGCTTTTGTCCGGAGCTGGCGTTGAATTCAGTCAGGACCCTGCGGATATAGATGAGGCGGCGTTAAAAGATACGATGACTCTGGCGGGCGATTCCGGCGCTCCCATCGCGAATGCTCTGGCGGTTGCGAAAGCGCGCCTTGTATCCAGCCGCCAGCCGGGCTGTCTGGTTATTGGGGCCGATCAAATGCTGGAATGCGACGCTGCCTGGTTTGATAAGCCTGAAGATATGGCGGCGGCGCGCCAGGCGCTGCGTATGTTGCGCGGTCAGACGCATACCTTGCTGGCGTCGGTCTGCGTCGTTCAGGACGATGTGGTGTTGTGGTCTCATGACGAGGCCGCGCATATGACGATGCGTTCGTTCAGCGATGAATTTTTGAGTGAATATCTGGAGGCGGCGGGCGCCCGCGTGTTGCAATCCGTTGGCGCTTATCAATTGGAAGGCCTAGGGGCGCAACTGTTTGAGCGCATCGATGGCGATTATTTCACCATTCTTGGGTTGCCGCTCTTGCCGCTTCTGCGGTTCTTGCGGAAAGAGGGAGCATTGATTTCATGATATTTTCGGGAACAACGGCGCTTGCGGGTATTTTCGGGTGGCCGATCAGCCATTCGCGTTCGCCGCGTTTACATGGCTATTGGTTACAAGAACATGACATTGACGGCGCTTATGTTGCGCTGGCGGCGCCACCGGAGCGTATCGAAGACGCCTTTCGGGGTTTGTCTGCGCTCGGTTTTCGCGGCGCCAATGTCACTATTCCGCATAAAATTTCGGCGTTGAAAGCGTGCGATACGCTTGACGACGTCGCCGCCCGCATTGGCGCGGTAAACACCATTATTGTTCAGGAAGACGGCTCCTTGCTGGGTCGAAACACGGACGCTTTTGGCTTTTTGGAAAACCTCCATCAGGAAAGCGACTGGCGCGGCGATAAGGGGCCAGCGGTTGTTCTGGGCGCTGGCGGCGCCGCGCGCGCCGTCTGTGTGGCGTTGCTGGATGCGGGTGCGCCGGAAGTCCGGATAACAAACCGCACGGATGCGCGTGCGCAAGCCTTGGCGGATGAATTTGGGCTAACGCTCGTACCCTGGAACGATCGCGCGGATGCGCTGGACGGCGCCGCTCTGGTCGCCAACGCAACCAGCCTTGGCATGGTGGGACAGCCCGCCCTGGAATTATCGGTGGACGCCTTGCCGAAATCGGCGCTGGTCCATGATATCGTCTACACGCCTCTGGAGACTGATTTACTGGCGCGCGCGCGGGCGCGCGGCAATGCGGTGGTCGATGGGCTGGGCATGTTGTTGCATCAGGGTCGGCCTGGATTCGAGGCCTGGTTCGGTGTGTCGCCTGCTGTGACGCCTGCCCTGCGAAAATTCGTTTTGGAGTCGTAACGGCGTGTGCGGCGTGGTAGGATGATGGGGTAAAATTTCGATCTTTTGACGTTGTAAACAATTGCACAATGCAGAAAAAAGGAACGCGCCATGCGTGAAGTTGTTCTCGATACGGAAACGACCGGGCTGGATCCGAAATCGGGAGATCGCATTGTTGAAATAGGGTGTGTCGAATTATTCAATCACATGCCGACCGGCGAAAATTATCAAAAATATATCAATCCGGAACGCGACGTTCCGATGGAATCCTTCAATATTCATGGATTATCCGAAGCTTTTTTGTCGGATAAGCCGATTTTTGCTGAAGTTGTGGAATCGTTTCTGGAATTTATCGGCGACGCGCCGTTGGTTATTCACAACGCGTCCTTTGATATAAAATTTTTGAACGCCGAGTTAAAACTTCTGGGGTTCAAGCCCATCCCCATGTCGCAAACAATCGATACGCTACAAATTGCACGATCGCGATATCCCGGCGCCAGCGCGACGCTGGATGAGCTGTGTCGTCGGTTTGGCGTCGATAATACGGCGTGGACCAGCCATGGCGCCTTGCTGGATTCGGAACTGCTGGCGGCCGTCTATATTGATCTGATCGGTGCGCGGGAGC
>JAESSL010000133.1 GCA_016764135.1 Alphaproteobacteria bacterium | reverse complement strand
TTCTCTGGCGCGAATTATCAGCAACGGCCTCGATATACTTCTGCCACCGCCAGCGCGATACAGCCTGACCGGGTTTTCCTTTGGCGGTTTGATTGGCGGACATGTCGCCGCCCAGCAGGGCGAACGGATGGAAACCATGGTGTTTGTGGCGCCCGGCGGATTGGGCATTCCCCGGCAAAAAAACGTTGTACTGAAGAAGACCAATCAGCAATCTTCTGGCGACGCACCCTCTGACCAGATTGAAGAAAGCGAGACCGAACGGCATCGGCAAAATCTGGCCGCGTTGATGTTTGCGGACCCCGACAAAATCGACGACCTCTCGATCTACCTTCAAAAAGAAACCGTCAAATTAGCCCGAACCAAAAGCCGCCCCATCGCAGTGACCGACGTGCTTCGCCGCACCTTGCCCAGCATCAAGGCGAAAATAAACGCCATTCACGGCGGCGCCGACGCGTCTTGCTATGGTCAGGCGTCGGAACGCGAAAAAACGTTTCGCCTGATACAACCTGACACCGATTTCCGCATCATCCCCGATGCAGGGCATTGGGTCATGTATGAAACCCCCGAGCGCTTCAACGAGACATTGCTCGAATTATTGCGCTAGGGTTCGAGCGCCCCGTGATATCGTCTTAATAAACCGGGTGAGAGGAAGTCGATGGAGCAGACCTTTCTACTGTCGGAAGTCAGCCTCGCATCCTTCGTCCTGATTGGCGTGGTGGCGTTGGCGGCGTCGATCATGGGAGGCATTGGCGGCGGCGGGCTGGGCCTGATGATTGTCCCCCTTCTCGCCCCCATCGTCGGCATCAAGGCGGTCATTCCCCTGATGGCGGTGTCCGGATTGCTCAGCAATTCATCGCGCGTCTTCGCCTTTCGCAAGCATATCGACTTTCCGGCGACCATGCGGTTTATGCTGCCCGCGATTCCCGGCGTCGTCCTGGGTGCGGCGATCTATAGCTACCTACCAGCCCAAGCGCTCTATGGGTTGCTCGGGGCGTTCCTGATCATTTCCGTCCCCATGCGCCGCTATATGGAGAGCCAACGGCTCCAGATTAAGCCAAAAAGCGTGGGCTGGGTCGGCGCGTGCTATGGGGTCTTCGCGGGTAGCCTCAACGGCACCGGCGCCATCGTCATCGCAACGCTGTTGGCGGCGGGGCTGCAAGGCTCCACGCTGGTCGCGGGAAAGGCCGTGGTCGCCGTCGCCACCACCGGCATCAAAATCATCATGTTCGGATCGCTCGATATTCTGAACGCGGAACTGGCGCTAGCCGGACTTCTCATGGGAATCTGCATGATGCCCGGCGCATTCATCGCGCGTTGGATCGTGACCCGGATGGATATCCGAGCACACACCAAATTCATCGAAATCGTCATCCTGTTTGGTGGATGCAGCCTCTTGTGGCAGGTCTTCGCCTAGCAGCCCGCCAGCGCAGGAGCTGTTACAGTTTCGCCTGTCGCGCGGTCAAATCCACCCAGAGCGCGTCGGCGCCCCGTCCGGCGACATGACGACCCAGCATTTCCGCCCATTCCGTTTCCGCGCCAAATTCCGCGCGCCACGACCACAAGCGACGAGTCGCGAAGTGCAGTGGAAATTCATAGGTGAATCCAATGGCGCCGTGAGTCTGGTGCCCCGTGCTGGCCGCTGTCGTCGCCGCGTCGCCGCTGACAATTTTAGCCGCCGCAATTTCCAGCTTCGGATCGCCGGCGTCAGCGGATCGAAATGCAGTTTCCGCCGCCGAACCTGCGGCTGCGCACTGACTGCCAACCGTCGCCAGATTCTGTTGAATGATCTGGAACTTTGAAATAGGGCGCCCAAACTGGATACGATCCTTCGCATATTGGACGGTATCGTCCAGCACTCGTTGCACGCCGCCTGCGACCTGGGCGGCGCGTAACATGGCGCCGTAGAGCTTCACCGGGTTGTCGCCCAGCGCGTCCGCCAAAGGCGCGGACTCAACCACTGTCGCTTTTTCAAAAACCAGCTGATCGCGCGGTTCTCGCGCCATGTTGCAATCTTCGATCACCGTCGCGGCCTTCCGCTCAACAAGAACAATGCGGCGGCCCGTCGCACTTTGCGCCACAACAACCACATGCTCCACAAACCGCCCCCAGGGAACTCCGTATGCGGCGCCGTCAAGCTGATCGCCTTCAATCTTCATGATCTCGCCATCGCGAATGGGCGCAACGCTCATGGGCCCGGATGGCGGCGTGATCCCGCATTGCGACAACAACCAGCCCCCAAGCATGGTCTCCACCAAAGGAATGGGCGCGCTAAAGCGGCCCGCGGCGCGCGCAATAGCGTAACTATCCGCCCAACTAGCGCCGACGCCGCCCATAATTTCCGGGGTCAACGCCTGGGTCAGTCCGTTTTCCTCAACCGCGTCCCAAAGCGCCGTCGACCATACGGAAGCAGAATCGTCCCAATGCTCAGAAGCCTCCAGAACGTCCTTGGTCACCAGATCGCCAAACAGTCGCGTGACGGTGTCGTTTAATATTTCGCGTATTTCGTTCATCGTAAATCCAGCCCCCGTGCGATGATGCCCCGAAGGATTTCCCGTGTTCCGCCCCTCAAGGAAAACGACACGGACGCCTGCGTGACGTATGAGAGAATTTTTTCAAAATCGCCGCCATTCATCAACATCGGATCCGCGCCAATCAGGTCATGCGCAATCTTCGGCAGGTCCTGTTCATAAACGCCGCCCAGATCCTTGACGATGGAGCCCGCGAGCGCCGGATCGTTCCCGGCGTTCTGCATACCCGCAACCGAGAGCGACATCTGCCGCAGCGTTCCCAGATGAGCGACCAACCGCCCCAGCGTGACGGCCGCGCGGTCGGTCGGGTTTTGAGAAATTTCCCGGATCAACGCGGTCAAAAGAATAAAGCTGCTGAGAAAACGCTCCGGCCCGGCGCGTTCAAAGGCCAGTTCCGCGATGACCTGCGCCCAACCGCCGCCTTCTTTGCCAACAATCATGTCGTCGGGAATAAAGGCGTCCACAAAGGAGACTTCATTAAAGGACAGATCGCCAACAATATTGCGCAGCGGCCGCGCCGTAACGCCGGGATTATCCATATCCACCAGAAACTGCGACATGCCTGCATGACGGTCATCGGGGTCAGTGGCGGTGCGAAACAGCGCGATCATGTAATCCGCGCGATGCGCTTCGGACGTCCAGATTTTGGTGCCGTTGACGACCCAGCCGCCATCGACCTTCTCGGCCCGCGTGCGGATCGACGCCAGATCCGATCCCGAATCCGGCTCGCTCATCCCAATGGCGAAAATGATCTCCCCTTTGGCGATGCGCGGACAGATAAGTTGTCGCTGCTTCTCGGTGCCGAATTTCAGCAATAAGGGGCCGCTTTGCCGGTCCGCGATCCAGTGTCCGCCCACCGGCGCGCCCGCCGCCAGCTCTTCTTCCAGCACCACGTAGCGTTCCAGCATGCTGCGTTCATGGCCGCCATATTTCTTGGGCCAGGTCATGCCCAG
>JAESSL010000132.1 GCA_016764135.1 Alphaproteobacteria bacterium | reverse complement strand
TTTGGTGATGGTTCCCACCCCGTCGCCCGCGTGAAATCTGACGCCGCTTCCCGCCGCGCCCAATCGGACCGAGGCCAGAACCGTCACCCCATGGGTCACGTCCGGGTCATCGCCCGCATCCTTGACGACGCCCGCCGTGGCGACCGGACCCGCCGCGTCACGGATCATTGATGTCTGAACCAGTGGAAAGGTCGGCCGTTCGCCGCGCGGCAAACGGATCGTCACCGTCTGCGCAAAGGCGCCCGTATGGAGCGCCTGAAACGCAGCGCGCGCGGCGGCGGCGGCGCAAGCGCCCGTCGTCCAGCCGCGCCGCAATGGCGTTTCCGGTTTCCGGGCTGGTGTCTGTTTCGACGTCCGACTCATGGACGTGAGCATACGCTTTTAGCCCACGCCCGGGCAATCGACAGAAATGCCGGGCAGGTGACGACAAATGGGCGAAAGCGCCCCTACAACATCACTTCGATGAGATAAGGCCCCTTGACCGCGAACCCGGCGTCCAGCGCCTTGTTCAGATCATCCGCCGACTCGACCCGGCAACCATCCACGCCCATGCCGCGCGCCAGCATCAACCAATCGAGATCCGGTCGAGACAAATCGAGCATATCCAGCGCCGTGCGGCCGGGGTTGCCCGCGCCGACCTTCGCCAGCTCGCCGCGCAAAATAGCGTAGGACCGATTGGCGAAAATCACCGTCGTTACGTCCAGCCCTTCGCGCGCCTGCGTCCATAAGGATTGCAGCGTATACATGCCGCTGCCATCGCCCTCCAGACACACAACCTTGCGATCCGGACACGCAACCGCGGCCCCCGTCGCCAGCGGCATACCCAGTCCGATGGATCCGCCCATATTATTCAACCAGCAATGCGGCGGTGCGCCCGCGGTCAACGGATAGAACCCGCGCCCCGTCGTCACCGATTCATCAGCGACGATAGCGTCTTCCGGCAAGGCCGCGCCCAACGCGGCTGCAATCGTATCGGGGTTCAAAGCGCCGGTCGGACGATCGGGACGATTGGACTCCTGACGCACGGCATCGGACCGCTTGGCGCCAACCAGATCCGCCAGTCGCTCCAGCGCATCGACCATATCTTCAGATATATCAGCCAGTTGATGAAACTCGCACCCTTCCGGCGCCAACAGGCTGGGCGTATTGGGATAAGCGAAGAAAGCGACCGGGATTTTTGCGCCGATCAAAATTATATGTTTGTACTTTTCAAGGACACTCAGCGCCTGTTCCACAACATAGGGAATCCGCTCCACCGGCACCCGTCCGGCGCCACGCTGCAACCGCGCGTTAGAGCCCTGAGACATAAGTTCGGCGTCCGTTTTCGCCGCAATCCCGCCCGCAAGATCCAGCGGATCCTGATACAGGGCCTGACCCGTCATCAACAACAAGGTCGGCTCTCCCGACCGTAACGCCGAGGCCGCAGCCTCCACCGCTGAGTCGGAAACCTTTGCGCGCTCGGGAATATCCGGCACCTCAGCGGGGCCTTCGGCGTCGTTCCACGCGGTGTCCGCTGGCAAAATCAACGTCGCGATCTGTCCCGGCGGCGCAGACGCGGCTGCAATCGCCGCCGCGCCATCGGTCGCGATGGACATCGCGTCCCGCGAGGTCTTGACCCAATCCGATAAAGGTCTCGCCATGCCCTCAATGTCAGCGGTCAACGGCGCATCATGTTTGATGTGATAGGTCGCATGTTCGCCCACGATATTGATCATTGGCGACGACGCCTTGCCGGCATTGTGAATATTCGCCATCGCATTGTTGAAGCCCGGCCCAAGATGCAACAGGGTCGAGGCGGGTTTTCCGGTCATGCGCGCATAACCATCGGCCGCGCCCGACACCACGCCTTCAAAAAGGCCGAGAATGCAGCGCATGCCTTTGACCTTATCCAGGGCGGCGACAAAATGCATTTCCGACGTTCCGGGGTTGGTGAAACAGACTTCCACGCCACCGTTAACCAATGTCCTTACAAGACTTTCCGCGCCATTCATGAGCCGCCCTATCCTTTTCAAAAAAATAAAACCGCCGCGCAATGCAGCGGACGCCGTTTTTCCAAGGTGTCCATTGAACGGGCAAAACCTCGCCGTTGCAATGTCTTTGATGGCTCACTTTTGATCGATGAATTAATCGATGCGCGCTTTGATACGCCCCCCGCTTCAATGGTACGTTGCGGCCATGGTCCCTGTCCTCGAAACTCCTGTGCTCAAAACCCCGGCCCTCCAAACCAAGCCCGCGCCGGGACTCATCATCAGCGCGCCCGCAAGCGGTTGCGGCAAGACCGTTTTGACCTTGGCGCTGTTGCGCGCACTGCGCCGGGCTGGGGTCGCGGTCGCCTCCGCCAAAATTGGCCCGGACTATATCGACCCGGCCTATCACCGCGCGGCCAGCGGCGCCGCCTGCGTCAATCTGGACAGCTGGGCGATGCGCGACGGCGTTTTTTCCACGCTCGTCCAGACAGCGTCCCAAAACGCCGACCTTGTCATATGCGAAGGCGTCATGGGGCTGTTCGACGGCGCGCAGGACCCCTCCCGCGACGGCGCCGGATCAACCGCGGAGGCAGCGGCCAAAACCGGGTGGCCCGTCGTTCTGGTCATAGACGCGCGCGGTCAGGCGCAATCTGCGGGCGCCTTGATCGAAGGCTTCCTGCGGCATCGGGACGACATCGCCATCGCAGGCGTCATTTTCAATCGGGTCGGTGGAGACCGGCACGCGCAAATGCTGCGCGACGCCGCCCGCCGCGCAGGCGCCGCCGTGCTCGGCTGCGTCCCCCGCAATCCAGCGCTTTCCCTGCCAGAGCGCTATCTTGGGCTGGTGCAGGCGAGTGAACATAATGCGCTGGAAGACTTCCTCAACGCCGCCGCCGACGTTATCACCGACGCGATTGACCTGGAGGCCCTGCAGGCGCTGGCCCGCCCCTCAAACCTGACAGTGGCTGAGCCGGAACCAACCGGCACGCCCAAACCACTCCATCCACCCAAACCACTGGGCCAAACAATCGCCGTGGCCCGCGACCAGGCTTTCGCATTCGCCTATCCGTCGATGTTGAACCAATGGCGCGCGATGGGCGCCGCCGTGACGTTTTTTTCCCCGCTGGGTGACGAAGCGCCGTCCGAGGATGCGGATTCCGTCTATCTGCCCGGCGGATATCCGGAGTTGCACGCCGGACGGCTGGCGTCGAACGAGAATTTTCTGACGGGACTACGGCGAACGGCCGAGCGCGGCGCAGCCGTATATGGCGAATGTGGAGGGTATATGACGCTGGGTGAAACCCTGACCGATGGCAACGGCGCCATCCATCGCATGAGCGGGTTATTGCCGCTTCGCACCTCGTTTGAAAAACCCCGACTGCATCTGGGTTATCGTCGCGCCGCGACAACCGCGCCGACGCCGCTAGGCGGTGCGGGGCAATGTTTCACCGGGCATGAATTCCATTATGCTACAATCCTTGAGGAACGCGGAACCGGCGGCGCGGCGCCATTGTTCAAGGTCACCGATGCGCGCGGCGACGCCGTACCAGACTCTTCGGGCCTCATGATCGGGCGCGTCGCCGGATCTTTTGTTCATTTAATCGATTGCGAAAACCCGTCATGAGCGATGATCTCCCCTTTTGGCGCACCAAGACCATGCGCGACATGACCCAGCACGAATGGGAGTCGCTCTGCGATGGTTGCGGGCAATGCTGCTTGCATAAACTGGAAGATGCGGACACCGGTGAAATTGCGCTGACCAATGTCGCCTGCCGGTATCTGGACCTCGGCACCTGCCAATGCGGAGATTACGCCAATCGACAGACAAACGTGCCCGATTGCGTACAGTTGACCCCCGGTAAGGCGACCACGCTTCGCTGGCTGCCCGACACCTGCGCCTACAGGCTGGTCGCCCGGGGCGAACCGCTGCCGGACTGGCATCCGCTTGTGACCGGAGACCCCGACAGCGTTCATAAGGCCGAAATTTCCGTTCGGACATCGCATGAGACCATCTTTTCCGAAGACGACGTCGAGGATCTGGAAGACCATGTCGTGGAATGGCTGAACCGGGGCGCGGACCCCTTTGGGCGACATTCATGACCAAAACGGCCGCATGACCAAAACGCCCGCATGACCAAAAACGCCAAAACCAGTCGGATAGAAACCATCACAATTGGCGACCGCGCTGTTGAGATCGCCATTCGTCGAAGTCCGCGCGCGCGCTGCATCGCATTGCGCATTGATCCGGCGATCGGCGGCGCAGAAATAGTGCTGCCTCCCGGCGCGAGTGAATCCGAGGGGCTCGCCTTCGTCGCGACGCGCGGGGGATGGCTTCTCGACCGACTCGATCAGATGCCGCGCCGGATTACCTTCAAAGACGGCGTGGCGATCCCCTTATACGGCGAGGCGACCGTGATCCGGCACGCGCCAGACAAAAAAATCGGCGTGGCGCTGGAGGACAACCAGCTTGTCGTCGGGGGGCGCGAGGAACATCTGGCCCGACGACTCAAGGACTGGCTTCGGCGCGATGCGCGGCGCGTCATATCGCCCCTCGCATGGGCGCTGGCAGACGGTCTGGGCCAAAAACCGGCTCGTATTTCAATTCGCGACCAGCGCAGTCGCTGGGGCAGTTGCTCCAGCACGGGCGCCCTGTCGTTCAATTGGCGCCTTGTTCTCGCGCCGCCCTTTGTACTGGAATACGTCACCGCGCACGAAGTGGCGCATATGCAGGAAATGAACCACTCTCCGGCGTTCTGGTCCGTGGTCAACGACCTGACCGCGCATTGCGTAACGGGACGAAAATGGCTGAAAACCAATGGCGGCGGCCTGCATTCCTATGGCTGAAAAAATCACGCTATCTTAAGGCGTTATTCCCATTACCCGGGTTTACAGGCATCGCTTAGCAACCTATGTAGTATGTATAATGAGTAAAGTTCGCCCTTACGCTTCCTCTATCGAACGCTTGAAATCAGTACAATTGCGGCCTACCCGGCAACGCATGGCGCTGGCGCGCCTGCTGTTCGAGAGTGAAGACCGCCATGTGACGGCGGAGCAATTACACGCCGAAGCGCTGGCCGCCAAGGTGCAGGTTTCACTGGCGACGGTATACAATACGCTGCACCAATTCACGTCCGCTGGCCTGATGCGTGAAGTTGTGGTGGAAACCGGGCGATCCTATTTCGACACCAATACCACGGATCATTATCATTTTTTCGAAGCGGATACCGCAGTGCTGCGCGATATTCCATCTGAATCAATTGAATTACGATCGCTGCCGAAAGCGCCCCCCGGACGTGAGATTGACCGCGTTGATATAATCGTTCGCTTGAAATAAGGCGAATTAAACAAGAGTGTTGTTAATCTGTTTAGAATTATTTTAAATTATTGACATCTTCATTTTAGTTTCGGATAAAAGATGTCGCGTTACGTTCTCTATAAATACCGCTTTTTGATCCACGCGACTGGCGACAGACGACCCGATGAAGCGCCCACGCGGCGGATGACCCCATTGCGGGGGCGTCCTAATTTGGATTACACCCCAATGTGGATTACACAAAGTAACGACAGGTTTTGAATAATGCGGTAGTCGCCGTATTTAGTTGTGCTCACAAAAACTGGAGAAAAATATGTCCCTGAAAGACAGCAAGACCGAAGACAATCTGAAAGCGGCCTTCGCCGGTGAAAGCCAGGCGAATCGTCGGTATTTGTATTTCGCGCAAAAGGCCGACGTGGAAGGCTACAACGATGTCGCCACCGTATTCCGGTCCACCGCCGAAGGCGAAACCGGCCATGCGCACGGCCATCTTGAATTCCTCGAAGAAACCGGCGATCCCGCCACAGGCAAGCCCATCGGCCCCACCGGCGACAATTTGCAGGCCGCCATCGCGGGTGAAACCCACGAATACACCGATATGTATCCGGGCATGGCGCGGACCGCGCGCGAAGAAGGCTTCGACGAAATCGCCGATTGGTTTGAAACCCTCGCAAAGGCCGAAAAGAGCCACGCGGGTCGTTTCCAGAAGGCGTTTGATACGCTGGACGACTAATCCTCGTGATTTTTTAAACTGCGGCGTCGCGATTTTGCGCATCTGCGCCAGATCGCGACACGTCGAATCGCGACGCCCGGTTTAAATATTTTTGACAGAACGGATCCGCTTATGACGGAAGGCAGTTTGCAGGCGCCGACGCGCCACGCCATCCCCTGGCGGGACGAAAGTTTTTACGACGAAACCGAAATAGACGTGGAACTGCGCCGGGTCTTTGACATCTGCCATGGGTGTCGTCGGTGCTTTAATCTCTGCGATTCATTCCCACGGCTGTTTGACCTGATCGACGATTCCGAGAGCGGCGAACTCGACACGGTCGATTCCAAGGATTTCAAACCCGTCGTTGACGCGTGCACTCTGTGCGATCTGTGCTTCATGACGAAGTGCCCCTATGTGCCGCCGCACGACTTCAATCTCGATTTTCCACATCTCATGCTGCGGTATCGCGCAATGGAACACCGCAATGGCGGAACCCGCTGGACCGATACGCAACTGACGCAAACCGACCGGAACGGCAAGCTGGCCGGGCTGATCGCGCCTTTGGCCAACTGGGCGTCCGACGAAAACAATTCGTTGACGCGGCCCCTGATGGAAAAGGTCGCCCATATTCACCGGGACGCCGCATTACCAAAGTTTCACGGCGAGACCTTTGAAAAGATCGCGGCGAAACACCCGCCCGAACTCAACCGCGACGCGCCCGGATTTGGTCGAAAGGCCGTCCTCTACGCCACCTGTTACGGCAATTTCAACAATCCGGAAATTGGCGTCGCAACGCAAGCCGTCCTGGCGCGCAATGGCGTAGAGACGGAAGTCGTCTATCCCGGATGTTGCGGCATGCCGCAAATGGAGCAAGGGGATCTGGAGGCGGTCGCCAAAAGCGCCGCCACTGTCGCCGATGAAATGGCTCCCTGGATCGAAAAGGGATACGACATCATCGCCTTGACGCCGTCTTGCGCCTTGATGCTCAAGTTTGAATGGCCGTTGCTTCTGCCTGAAAACAAGGCTGTCGAGGCGCTGAGCGCGGCGACGCGCGACATCAGCGAATATATTGTCGCAATCGCCAAATCCGACGGGCTGAGCGAAGGTTTATCCCCGGTCGACGGCGGCGTCACCGTGCATATCGCCTGTCATGCCCGCGCACAAAACATGGGCCAGAAAGCCGCCGAACTTCTACGCCTCCTCCCCGACACCAATATT
>JAESSL010000131.1 GCA_016764135.1 Alphaproteobacteria bacterium | reverse complement strand
GGGTCGAAAGACAGGCGCTGAACCCGGTCTCGTCGGGCATTGGCGATACATAAATCAACAGGGAAAACCGGGTTGTCGTGGGATCCGGGTCCACCCATCCGCTCTCCGCCCAGAACAAGGGGCGGATATAAAGCTCGGACAGGTGTGGAAATTTCGCAATGCCTTCGCGCGCGAGTTTGAGTATCTCATCGCCGGTTAAACCGGGATTCAATCCAAGCGCTTTGGCGGATTTCACGGCGCGGTCGCAATGCAGGTCCAAGTCGGGCGTAACCCCTTCGAATGTCCGCGCGCCGTCAAAGACCACCGACGCCAGCCATGTTGCGTGATCTCGGGCGCCAAAAAGCGGGGGGTTGCCTTCGATCCATTTTCCGTCGAGATAGGTGATGGCGTCCATGTGTCGGGTGTTTCCTGTGATTAAGAGGCGTTGTCGAATTGCGTACTGTTATAGCGTGTGGCGAAAGCGCCGCCAATCCGTTCCCGCGATTGCTTTTTTGCGAAGCGCCTCAAGGTCCCTTGTGAGCAGGCCCAATCGCGGGTTTGTCGACGGTGTTTTCGTGCGGCTGCGTTGACGGGCGATCGCGAAGACTGCCTTTGAGGCCTCTTTGTTGAGAAAAGTACATTCGGAGACATTGCGTCGCGCCTGATATCCAGCGGCGCCGTAGCGCGCGTATCGAAGAGCGCAGGGCGGCGGCGGCCCGTTGTAGCGCAATTCAAGCGCTGCGATTGCTTTGGTGGCGACATGCATCGTGCGTCTCTCCATCTGTGGTGGAAAAAATCAGAATATTATGAATGTTTTGAAGCAGTCGCGCGATCTCCGGCGGAGCGGTGGGGCCACTGGGGAAAATAAGCCGCGACAAATACTTAGGGAATTACTGGCTCGCCCAGATTATCCTGGCAATCCAGTCAACATCGTCGGCGCTTAGCGTAATATCGGCGTGATCCTTATTGACGGATAACAGCTCGATTTTGTGTGCCGTGCGTCGCACCAGTTGTTTCGCCATGATCTCGCCGGATTTTGTACGAACTACGACACGGTCGCTCCGACGGATGCTCGCCTGCGGCGATACGATGATAATGTCGCCGTCCCGATAGACCGGCTCCATGCTTTGGCCGCTGATTTCCAGCGCATAGGCGTGATTATCGCCGACATTGGGGAAGTCGACTTCGTCCCAGCCCGTCCCGGTGGGATAGCCAGCGTCGTCGAAGAAGCCTTCGCGACCGGTCTGGGCGTATCCGATAATCGGGATGCGGTGAATAACGCCGCCTTCAGCGCTGTCGCTCAACAGAGCAACGAATTGCCCCATTGTGCTATTGGTCGCCGCCAAAATTTTAGCAAGGCTCTCTGTCGTCGGCCACCGGGGTTTGCCGTCCCGCGCGATTCGTTTGCTTTTATTGAATGTCGTGGGGTCCAAGCCGGATCGACGCGCCAAACCGGACGCCGAAAGGCTATTTTCGGAGGCCAATCTGTCGATTGCGCGCCATATGTCTTTGTGTCTCAGCATGGGAAGACCTTCTTACACGGTTATCGCAGTAAATGCATTAGGAACATTACCCTAATATATATTGACATAGGATTAAAAAGAAATATATCAAGAAGGGCATACCTAGACACCACTGCATCCAAATTTCATTTTTCGATTGCGAAGGAGATTATATGCGACAAAAAAAAGCAGGCTACCGGCCTTTATCCGAGGGCCTCGGGCAACCTTTCGACTCTGTTGAGGAAGCCTGGGCGTGGGCGGTCGCCGGGGCGTCGGCGCGATTGGCGGGCGCTCGGGTTACCGCAGGGCTCGCCCGTATTGAACGGCCGTGCGAACCCTTTGACGTCATTCGCATCGCCTGGCGTCTGTATCGACAAAGGCGTTTAAACCGTAATCAAGTCAATGCATTGCTGAATGATGGCGAAGCTCAGGACGTCGTCAAAATACGCGGTGGCCATATCAGCGACCTGGATCAGGCGCTGGATATTTTAATCACCCCATTACGAGAAAGGGGAATATTAGCATGAGGGAAATGGCAAGCTCTGCGACGTCGGAAGATTCTTATAAATCGGATCGTCGCGCTTATGTCGCCTTCGGCGGTCAAACGGAATTGCCATGGCTCCGTCTCTTGAAACAAGGGTTTCGACATTGTTTTCTGGTGTTGGAAGCGCCTGGGTGCTGGATTTTGCACGAACCCCTTTCTCACCGGACTGAAATAACGGTGATTCAGGCGGGAGACGGCTTTGAACCGGCGGTCTGGCTACGCCATTTTGACTACACAGTTATTCCCGCTACCGTAAGTAAACCGCCACGTACCGCCGCGCCTTGGGGGCCATTTACTTGTGTGGAGGCGGTCAAACGCGTGTTGGGCGTTCGCGACGGGTTTATTTTAACGCCGTGGCGTTTGCATGAGTTTTTACGGGAACAAAACGAGAAAATTGTTGACAGTTCCAATGAAATAGGTTTATAGTCCTTTTATCAACGCCGCAGTTGCGTTCTGATTTCGCCTGTCCCTCCGGGGCGGGCGATTTTTTTTGCCAATTGGCATGACCTGACGAAAGGAGTTTCCCATGGGAGGATTTTTAAGCGCGCCGTCACCGACGCCTCCACCACCACCGCCGCCTTTACCGGAAGCGGTCGCGGACGATCCGCAAAAGACCCGCGAGGATCAATTACGACGCCGGCGCCGTGGACGGGCCGGCACAGTGGTCACATCGCAACGCGGGGTTTTACGCGCCCGCGACGACGTCAACGCGCGCCTCAAGCGAAAAACCTTACTGGGAGAATAACCATATGACGGGGTTAAATGCTGAAACCGTCCTGACGGGGTTTCGCCAGGCGAAGGCCCGGCGTAAATCCTGGGAAACATTGTGGAGCGAGTGTTACGACTTCGCGTTGCCACAACATGATGGCGCCTTGTTGAACCGTCCGTCTGGACAAGGGCGCGGCGATCGCTTGTTCGACGCCACCGCGGCTGATGCGGTGGATCAACTTGCCGCCAGTTTGATGGCGGAGCTGACGCCGCCGTGGTCGCGCTGGTTTGAACTTGTCGCCGGCGTCGATATTGATGATGAGGAACGTGACGCAATGGGGGTGGCGCTGGATCGCGCCAGCGCGGTTCTCCAAACCCATTTCGACCGATCCAATTTTGGACTGGAAATACATCAGGCGTATCTGGATCTGGTGACGGTCGGGTCGGCCTCGTTGCTGTTCGAGGAGGCCCCGTCGGGCGAGTCGAGCGCGTTTCGTTTTACCGCTGTCCCCATTGGTCAGGTCGCGCTGGAAGAGGGGGAGTCCGGTCGGCTCGATACGACGTACCGGAGCACTGAATTATCGGATGCTCAATTGCGCGCGCGCTTTCCGGAAGCTCGCTTGCCGCCTCACAAGGCCCCCGGTCAGAAGGGTAAGGCCGATGATGACGCGCGCCATACGATCATTGAGGCGGTCATCCCCGATGAAAACGGTATGCGCCAATACGCCGCCGTCCTGACGGATGGCGGGGAGGAAGGGTGGGTAATCTCC
>JAESSL010000130.1 GCA_016764135.1 Alphaproteobacteria bacterium | reverse complement strand
TCCTACGCGCAGAGCGTTCCGTCTATCCTGGCGCCGTCGCCACGGGTTGGCGCGCCGAGCACAAATTCAAGTCGAAAAACAGCTTCGCCGCGCCGCGCCGGAGAGGCCATTGTCGCTGAAATTGTTGTCGAGGGCGTTCAAAGGGTCGAACCAGAGACGGTACGCTCCTACATGGAGATAAAGGAAGGCGACCCCTTTGATCGCGAACGGCAAAATAATTCCCTAAAAGCGCTTTTTGCGACGGGCCTGTTTGCGGATGTAACGCTTAGCCGTCAAGGGGATGTGTTGTATGTTCGTATCGTAGAAAACCCGATCATAAACCGCATTGCGTTTGAGGGTAATTCCAGGCTTGAACAAGATACGCTGCAAAACGAAGTTCGGCTTCGGCCGAGAATTGTGTATACGCGGACTCGTGTCCAAAATGATGTAAAACGACTTTTAGATCTGTATCGACGCACTGGGCGCTTTGCGGCGACAGTTGAGCCTAAAGTCGTACAATTGCCGCAAAATCGGGTCGATTTGATTTTTGAAATCAACGAAGGCGCGCTCACGGGCATTCGAGGCATCAGTTTTATTGGAAACAGACAGTTTTCCGATCGGGCGTTACGAGAGATAATTCAAACGACGCAAACACGCTGGTATATGTTTTTGACGTCCAACGATACCTATGATCCGGATCGCTTGACGTTTGATCGAGAACTCCTTCGGCGTCATTACCTAAAAAATGGTTTTGCGGATTTTCGCGTTGTGTCGGCGGTGGCGGAGTTATCGCCGGATCGAAAAGATTTCTTCATCACCTTCACGATTGAAGAAGGCGTTCGGTACAAATTCAACAAATTTACAGTCACTTCCAAAATCAAGGAGCTGGATCCAAAGGTTCTGGAAGAAGCGATTGAGATCAGTCCCGGTGATTGGTACGATTCCGAAGCGGTCGATAGCGCCGTAATAGCGCTTACCAATGCTGTCGGGGATAAGGGCTTCGCCTTTGTTGATATTCGCCCGAATGTTAAACGGGATCGCAAGAAAAAGAATATTAACATCAGTTTCGCCGTTCGTGAAGGCGCACGCGTCTTTATCGAAAGGATTGATATTGACGGTAATGTTCGAACTTTGGACACCGTCGTGCGTCGGGAATTTCGCGTCGTTGAAGGCGATGCGTTCAGTACAAGTAAATTGCGACGGTCCCGGACTCGTATTCAAAATTTGAACTATTTCTCCAGAGTTGAAGTCAATAATATTCCGGGTTCATCGCCTGACAAAACGATCATCAAGGTGGAAGTAAGCGAAAAATCAACCGGCGAACTGAGTGTCGGCGCAGGCTTTTCGTCTTCCGCCGGACCGCTGGCGGACATTAAGCTGCGCGAACGGAACGTTTTGGGCCGAGGGCAGGATTTCAGGGCTGCTCTGACATTGGCCGCCGAGAAACAAACAATAGATATTGGAATTACCGAACCTTACTTTCTCGATAAGGAAATTGCTGCGGGTGTTGACGTATTCCACTCCCAATCCAGCGTCATCAGTGAATTTGAAAGCGTCGCAACTGGCGGACGTCTCAGATTTGGGTATGAATTAAGCGAATATATAAAACACAACCTCCGCTACACTATACGAAGCGACAAGGTTACCGATGTCGACAGTGGCGCATCCGAGTTTATTAAATCGGAAATCGGACGGAAATTGGCGTCAATCGTGGGTCAATCCCTTTCCTATGACCGGCGAAATTCGAAAGTGTCCCCAACGGGTGGGTACTTTGTGAGTTTGTCTAATGACATCGCTGGGTTAGGCGGCGATATCAGTTATTTAAAAACCCGCCTGAGCGCTCAGTACCATTATTCTCCGATTGAAGGTTGGGTCCTATCGGTACGTGGTGAAATTGCGAATATTTTCGGATTTGATGACGATGTCCGCATTAGCGACCGGTTTTTCCTGGGGGGTGACAAGTTGCGAGGCTTTGAAGCTGCCGGAGTCGGGCCGAGAGATATCACAACAGACGACGCCCTGGGAGGTAAACAAAGCTATACGTCGACAGTTGAACTAACGTTTCCCTTGGGATTGCCAAAACAGTTTGGCGTGAGTGGGGCGCTGTTCTCAGATGCCGGGACCTTAACGGGGCTCGATTTCGAAAGTGTGAAGGTTGTGGACGAAGCCTCTCTTCGTTGGTCCATTGGCGCAGGAGTTGGTTGGAAATCCCCCTTTGGTCCTATACGGATTGATTTTTCCGTACCTATACTTAAAGAGGATTTTGATCTTACCGAAACTGTACGGTTTAATTTTGGGACGAGGTTCTAGCCAGTGTTTTTACGGAATTGCGTAATTGGTCTATTCCTTGGTTTGGCGGCCTTGCATTCGACGTCTCTGGCGAACGCGCAGGGCGCGACGAAAGCAATGCCGGCGCCGATAATTGGCGTCATCGATTTTTCTGGAACCGTACGCAGTTCCGACGCCGGAAAATCAGTTGTCGCCCAAATTAGCGAACAGCAAGCCGCCTATCAAAAAAACATTCAATCAGTGACGGCGGAGCTTGAAAAGTCACGGCAGGAATTGGCGCGCCAACGGACGCTTCTCGATCCGAAGGTGTTCACTGATCGTCGTCGGCAATTTCAGGAAAAAGCGCGGCGCCTTCAACAAAGTGTCCAAAAGGTAAAAAATCAGCTCGATGCATCTTTTGCAACAGGCATGCAGGAAATCGAGATTGTATTGGCGGAGATCGTTAACCAGGTCGCGAAAGAAAATGGGATCAATATTGTAATGAATGCGGGGCGGGTTAAGGGCACAATTCTTTTTGTTGATTCACAATTGGTGATTTCGGGGGAAGCTCTAAAACGTTTGAATAAGCGGTTGCCGTCAGTTGACCTGAAATTACCAAAAGTTAAAGAGTCGCTACAGGCGACGCCGTCAAGGCGATAGCGAGAAACAGAATGCCAGACGAACGTTTTTTTTGTCGATCAGGGCCTTATACCCTGGAAGCTTTGTCGGAGATGAGTGGGGCTACTCTCTCTAATAGTTCAGATAAAGCACTGGAGATTGAAGATGTATCTCCGATAGACAACGCTAAATCTGGTGAAATATGTTTTCTGGATAATCGGAAATACGTGGAAAAACTGGCGATTTGCAAGGCGTCTGCTTGCATATTGGCGGAATCTGATGCGGAAAAAGCGCCGCCAGGCATGGCGCTTCTAATTTCAGACGACCCTTA
>JAESSL010000129.1 GCA_016764135.1 Alphaproteobacteria bacterium | reverse complement strand
GTTCGAAATATCGGCATCGTCCGGGTCAAGATCCAGGCGCTCCGCCGCCCGGTAGGCCAGCGCCGACAACCCATCAGGCCCGGCGGCCAACCAACCCAGCTCCGCCATGGCGTCGTCATCGAACGCGTCCGAACCGGCTTCCTGCGCGAACTTAACCAGTTGATGGCGCATGGCGCCCGCCATGGACGCCGCGGCCAACGCGTCTTCCACGCGCCGCATGGGCAATGAAATTACGGGGAAGGCGTCGCCCTCCGGCCCCAGCATATTCGCGGCGGGAACCCGGACATTGTCCAAGCGCAACCCGCAATGCGGCGCGGGTCGCAGAAAGTCCACGACCACGCCCTCGGTCAGGCTCAGGCCCGGCGCATCGCGCGGGACGATCAGGACAGAAAATTGCTTGCGCCCATTCTCGATCCCGGTGATCGCCAGCACGAGAAACAAATCCGCAATCGGCCCGTTGGTGAGATAGGCTTTTTCGCCGTTCAGAATAAAGTCGTCGCCATCGCGCGTCGCACTGGTCTTCAGATGTTTTGGATGGGCGCCGGCGCCGGGCTCCGATATCGCCATGCAGGGCGTCAATTCGCCCGCCGCCAGTCCGGGCGCATAGGCGGCGCGTTGCTCAGGCGTCCCCAGCCGCAGGATGTGTAATTTGGTGATGATCTGTCGGCTCAGCCAACAGGTCACGACGCCTTTGACGCCCCCGATCCCGGCCAGTGTTTCCGCCGCCATGGCCAATGTTCGATAATCGCCGCCGCACCCGCCATCGGCTTCGGGAATACCAATCCCGGCCAATCCGGCCTCGCCAAAGGCGCGCCACAAATCGGCGGGGATAATGTCATGATCGCGCAGATCCGCGTGTGCGGCCACATGGTCCCGCGCGAATGCCGCCATCCGCGCATTCAGGCGACGCCGAACGGCGTGTTCCGACTCGATGGTGCTGGCTGTATCGACGACGCTCAAATTCATGCGCCGCATCATATACGGAGACATCGAGAAAAACGAGACCCCAGGTCCGGACAATTTATCCGGCCTGGAATCATGTTTTTCCGCCGCTTATTTTACGGAACTGAACGGTCTATTTTACGGCGCTAAACGCTGTCGGCTGCAAGATACTGTTGCTGACAGAGGCGACAATCGCGCCGTCTTTTTCAGTTTCCGCGCGTTTTGTATGCCATTCAGGATCCTTCCGGAAGGCGCCCCATTTTTCTTCCCGCTCCGCCAGGGATTCCCATGCGAGCATGTAGTACAGCGTTTGATTGGATTCGCCGATGGCGGTTGTCCAGAACCCGGCCTGGCGGATGCCATGACGCTCCCAAATTTTCAGCGTGATGGTGTCGAAACGATCCAGCAAGGCCGGCAAACGCCCCGAGACGCACTTATAGACGCGCAATTCATACAGCATGACGACTCCCCCGATATATTATTTATGAAATATCAATATGAGCGTTCATCATAAGGGATTCATTGAACCCGACGCCAGCCGCTGGTTTTGCCGCATTTCCGTTTGTCCTTGATCTGAATCAACGACAAACATCCCAAAAAACACGGTATGATTGATTTTTATTGTATTGATTATGCAATTTATACGGAGGGGTGAGCATGGGCGTACCTGTCAATCTCCATCAAAGCTTGCGCGATCAGAATTTGCGCCACGAGGGTTTGTATGGAAACGCCGGTCGCCCTCCTCAATCCGGCCCAAAGGCGGACCGGCGCCAGCTCCGCAATCGTGCGCTGGACCTTATCCTCGGCGCCGCCGTCATTGGGTTATGTCTGCCGCTGTTGCTTGTTGCGGCTTTAGCGACAGTACTCTGCAATCGGTGTGTTGTTTTCAAAACAGTGTCCCGGGTGACGGATCGCGGCCGGGCGATCGCTGTTTTGAATTTCCGGCTGAATCGCACGAAAATCGGCGACCGCAAACACGTAAATGGGTTTTCACGATTTCTGATGCGCAGTCGGCTCGTCGCGCTGCCGGAAATCATCAATGTTCTCACCGGAGAACTCAGCTTTTTTGATCCCGACAGCGCCGCGCCCTCGCTGTTTGACGCCTGATCAGCCCTACCAGCCCTGATCGTATCCCGTAAATTTGGTCGGGATCTTCTGGATATCCTGCAGGATTTCGCCCAGGGGGCCGGGCGCGGTATCGGTCGGGATAAACAGCGAGAGCGAATCCGCCAACCCCGCATAGCGGTCTTCAATCTGCTTGCCGATAGTGGCGTGCGTGCCGACAGTCGCAAACAAATCAACCACATCGTCGGAAATCATCGCCGCCATTTCATCCCAGCGCTCTTCGGCGGGCAGCGGGCGCAGCTTCTCGCCCAGGTCGACCAGATCGTGGAGTTCCAGCACGCGCCAATAGGACCTTGTGGAGCAGTAAAACGAGATGCGGAACCGGACATATTCCTTCATTTTGGCGACCGCTTCTTCATCAGGTCCGGTCGCGACGAAGGCGCCTGAAATCACTTCGAGGGCGCTACGGTCGCGCCCGCCGCGATCCAGCCCCTTGCCAATTTGCGCCAGCGTCCGCTCTTCGAGATATCGCCGCGTGCTGAACGGATGCAGACGCACGCCATCGGCGACCTCGCCCGCAACGCCCAGCATCGCGGGACCGACCGCCGACATGGCGACAGGAATCCGGGGCAACTCCATCGGACGGGGCGCAAAATTCGGCGTCGTCAGAGTCAGGGTGTAATGATCGCTGTGATAATCGAGCGGCTCTTCTTTTTCCCACGCGCGCCAAACCGCCCGCACCGCGCCAATGTAATCGCGCATACGCGGTGCCGGCGGCACCCACTCGATGCCATATCGGCGCTCATTATGGCCCTTAACCTGCGACCCTAAGCCCAGATAAAAACGCCCGTTCGACGCTTTGTTAAGATCCCAGGCCGCATGGGCCATGATGGTGGGACTGCGAGGAAAAGCGATGGCGACGCCGGTGCCAATCGTAATGCGGTCTGTCGCCATGGCAGCGGCGGCGAGTGGCGGAAAAGGGCCATGCGCGTTTTCCAACGCAACGATGGCGTCAAACCCGGCGGCTTCCGCTTCAAGCGCCGATTTTTGTGCCTCATGAAGATCGTGGTTGGGAATTTGAAAGTCGACGCGCATTGTTTGAAACCCCTGATGCTAAAGAAAAATAGCCCTGCGGGTGGACAGACGCTCCGCAGCGATTGCAAAGTAAATTTTTGACCCTGCGAAAGAAAGCGGGGTTGAGGGTGGATCGCCACATTTCACATTTGTGGAATCACGCCTTTAACGCTTCCCCCGGCAACCGGGTCTGGCAAGCCGCTTCAGGCCCCGGTCAACACGACAATTCAGCCGCATCAGGAGAGATTGCACAATGGACGCAACAACGGAAAAGCTTGTCGATTACGCCATGGGCGTTCGCTACGAGGATATGTCTGCAGAGATTGTCGCCGCGACCAAACAGCGAATCCTCGACACGCTGGGCTGCGTCGCGGGCGCCTACGACCACCCCATGGCGGTCTCGATCCGGAATTTGTCGAACCGCTATACGATGGACACGCCCTCGACGATTCTGGGTACGAAAGACGCGAGCGTTGCGCCCGAAATGGCGGCGTTCGCCAATGGCGCCATGCTGCGTCTGATGGATCTCAGCGACACCTACCGGGTGCGCAGCGGCGGCCACCCGAGCGACATTATCGCTGCGGTGCTGGCGGCGGCGGGTAATAAATATGAGAAATATAATGAAAATAGGAACAGGTTTGAAGCGGTTCCTTTCTGGTTTGCCACCAATAACCTCACTGAGACAACACTT
>JAESSL010000128.1 GCA_016764135.1 Alphaproteobacteria bacterium | reverse complement strand
CAGTATAGCCCCACATTTTATGCTGTTCATCGGCGATCTGTACTTTTTGAAGCTTTTGGCGGGGGTGAGTTTCAAGTAACCAACCCGCGTGTAGACGAGATCATGTCCGCACTTAACACCGTCGCGCTTGGTCGCGTAGGCCTGATCGACCAATTGTACGGTATGCGGTTAGTCCACCCTGACCAGGATTCACAGAGTGATACCTGGATGGACTTAATGATTGAGGGTAAATTTTCTGCGGAATGGACTGAAAAAATGGAGCCCGTGGTTGCTTGTGCGGCGCGCATCGATGGGCTGTCGCTGGAAAAAACGAGATCTATCTTGCGGCGTGCATTCTTATATTTTCTTAGAAAGGAAACCCGTGGGACGGTGCATTCATCTCAAGAAATTGAAGATAGCCGCAATCAGCACACGGAATTAGTTGTAAGCGCAATTGGCGGATTATTGCAGACTAGCCGGAACCCCGACTTAAAAGCGGCTTTGGAAATGGTATGAAAATAAAAGAATTAGGATCAAAGATTCGCCAACGAATCATACGAGGCCGATATGTCGGATCTTTGGATTCATCCGATTTTGGCGTTCTTCGTGGCTGGGTAATGGATCGAAATAATCCGGATACTCCTGAAGTTCTGGATGTACAGGTCGATAACGCGAGGGTTGTTTCTGTCTTGGCTGAGGAGATGAGGACGGATCTCCGGGAATTAGGTCAAGGGAAGGGTGGGCATGGATTTACCGCACAGATTCCAGATATCTATTGCGATGATCAGGTACATGAAGTTTGTCTGACGGTTTCATCAAATGGTCGTACTCTTTGGAGTTTCACGACTGATATTCAATTACGACGACGCCCTGAGAACTGGCGCGATGTTCGAGGGCACATTGATCATATCCATGATCTGAAAATTACGGGTTGGGCATGTGCATGGGGAACGCCGCCAGAAACTGTAAAGGTATCCATCCGAACTAACTCCGGGAATATTGTCGCGACTACTGTCGCCAATTTAAGTCGACCTGACCTTCTTGAGTCTGGTTTAGCAAACGGTAAGTTTGGATTTGTACTCGATTTACACGGCGCCATTCCTGTGTCGTCTACTTCCAAGGACACTTATACCATTATTGAAGAAACAAGCGGCCTTCCTCTAGGGCCTGCTATGACTATAGATGCAAATATGATTACCGTTATGGCTGGGTCTGATGCATCGAAAATGGATTTTATGTCGCTGGGGTTAGATCAGGGGTTTGAATCCGTTTATGATATATCCGCCCATGGACTGGGCGTTGCATCCCGTGGGGCGGATGAACTGGATGATCCGTTTGAGGGTAAAAATATTGCTGTGTTAGTGGATGGTGATTCACCTCTTGATATATTGCCCAACGCATTTCGGTCAGCAAAGTCTGTCACGGTACTCAGTATTAACACATCCAAAGACCTTCTAAAACTCAAGGATATGTGGCCAAGTTGGCATTCCGCGCAGCTCAACGTGGAGACAGTGCATACTTTAATGCCAAAGTTTTCACAGCGAGATAATGACTGTGCATCTATGTCGACTGACGCAATAAGAGTTATTACGGAGGCGATAAAGGGCTTATCAGGCGAAAATAGCGTTTATCCCGAATTTATCGATTGCTATGGCGATTTACTTGTTGAGCCGTTGGAATCCTATTTGTATTCGGAGGTTTTTCGGCGTCTCGTCCTCTGCGACATGATTTTGGAGGATGTGGACTGTCTCTGTATGGTCCTTGGCCGTGGTTTGAGTTGGTTGCCTGTGCTCGATATGGCGCTCACAAAAATGCCGCCGAAGAATGTGTACTTGCATGTCACCCATTCCACTACGGTCGGAGCAACGGCGAACAGGGCGTTGGAAGCTCTGCGGATTTCAAATACAAACGCTCATATTTTATCGAGGAAAAAAACGTCGCCCGAGATTATTAAAAATGTGAAGCGAGATGTAATCACACATCTAGATGTCGCGATCGAAACATCGAAAAAGCTTGTTGTTGCAGAAATGCGGAAATCTGAAGAATCCGCGATCGAACGCCCATCTGCAATCGAGATCTTTCTGCAGCTTGAGGGTAACTATAGTCATGCCTTCGTTGGATCCGGACTTTCCGAATTGCTCCGCCAGGTTTTGGAGCACCGCGATCTGCAGGTATCGTTTGTTGAAAAACCCAATGGCGGTGCGCAGGCGAACTTTGATCGATTAAAAGAAATTATAGGGCCAACGCCTCAACGCATATACAGCGAGCGGTGCCCATCGTTTGATTCGAGGGTTCTTGCTCCTGTTCGTCGATACCAACGCGCATTTATAGAATACCTGCGTGCGGAGGGAGGCGTAATGTATAAAGAATTTAATTGTGCGCCTATGGTCGAACAGTTTGTCAAAAACGCAATGGTGGAAAGAGTCGCCACTGTGCTTCATGCCGCGAATACATTCCGCACGCGCTTTGAAAATCGAAAACCGCACCGCTTGTTAGCGTATCCCGGCGCGGAAACAAGTGCGCGTGCGGCCTTGAGAGCCGCGCGAGAAGCTGGTGTGCCAACGGCGGATTGCCAAATGATTTTTGTGGCGGATGATCCGAGGAATATATTTAATTGGCGTCCAAACGCAGACCAATTATTCGTACTGGACGATACTTTTGGTGAAATGTTTCAAAAAACAATGAACTGGCCAAAGGGAGCAACGGAAACGGTTGGGAGCGTCCGAATAGATACACTCCGAAAATCAAACCGGAGGCCTGAAATTGAGGAATCCTCCGGCTTATCGACTAAGGACGAAGGTGTGCAAAAGGTTGTTATGTTGGCAATGCAGCCATATGCAGAAAAAGAGATGAGAGTCATGCTAGGCGCTATGCGGCGTTTGGCGCTAGGCAACCCAGAAATCAGAATATTGGTTCGGCCACATCCCATTGATAGTGATGAAACCAGAGAGGGTTACCTGAAATTTCTCGGCGCCGCTCTGGATGACCAGCAAGTTATCGATGGAAACGGGGATGATTTAGGCAAAAGCATTCTGTCTTCTGATGTCGTAATCAGCTTATCAAGCAATGTTTTGCTTGAAGCGGCCTGTCTCGGTGCGAATTGCGTGGTGGCGGATGTCTCTGGATATACGATGCCCCACCCGATGAATATCGGTGAATGGGGCATTGCGGCGTCAGCAAAAACGGAAGATGAATTGCACAATGTTGTGTTGAAGATATTTTCCGACACGGATTTTCGGACGAAAATTCGACAACGTCGGGATGACTTTTTTGAACAGAATCCTCAATACCTTGATATGCAATGTGCGGATCGAATTGCGCGCAGTCTAGTCCGTTGACGGCGTCGCCGACCGTCAGGATGAATTTCAAATTAGCTTTAAGGTTTTTCGAAAACTATGGGACTTGCGCCTTGGTCGGCGGTGCCATCGGTTTTCGCGTAAAGACGACATCCGTCTTTAAGTCCGGTAAATAAATTTCAGAGCTTTAGTGAGAGTTATGCAAATTCGATTAATGGTGACGGGTAGCCTAACGGTGCCAGCCTTCGTTCACCTCGCCTTTTAGAAGCATCTTTTTGATAATGAGCCCCTCTCCCAATTCGGTTTCCGCAAGGATCTTGGCAATCTTGATACCTGCATCTCCCATACCGTATGGGTTGGCGGATTCACGGCTTTTTTTCCGGAATGCCGGATCAAGCGCCGCCGTTTTCAGGGCTTCAAAAATGGCTTCTTTCTCGTAGGGCGCATCAAGGACGTTTTCCGCACGCAACCGCCCAAGTTGCCGGGTGCCGATATTTACACAAGGGCAACCAAAAGCGGGACTTTCCTTTATCCCGGAAGATGAATTTCCGGCGCAAACGACATTAATCTCTGGTGTCTGCGCCAGGGCTAGGAGGCCATGATAATTGTAGCGACCAAGCGATCTGTGTAGTTGAAAGCCCTCTGGAGCGTCCTGCATGACATCTTCCAGCATGGAATAAATATGGCGGCCGCCAGCGTCATTATTGGGATAGGTGAGTATAACCTGGGCCTTAAATTCACGAGAAAATTTGGCGAGGCCTTCAAGTGATGGGCGCAACTGATCTTCCGCCGCATCGAATAAAGTGGTTACAGAATGTTGAGTGAAAACAATAATTGGTCGTGTCGGGTCTAATTTATATTGCGCCAAGACATCTTCCCGACTGGCGAAATTACCGTCCAAGATCATATCGATCATTGGGAAGCCAACCGTATGCACCCGCCATGGCTCCTCGCCCATGCCAATTACGCGATTACTCGCCTGTTGGTTTGTCGTGAAATGCAGATGCGCCAGTTTCGACATCGCATGTCGTACTGAATCGTCCAGCGCGCCTCCCTCGGTCAGGTCGCCGCCTTCAATATGGGCGACGGGAACATTGGTCTGTGAGCCAGCGATAACTGCGGCGAACCCTTCAAAACGATCCGCGTAAACGACAAATATATCTGGGTTCACGCGGGCCAGGGCTTCGGCGATCGCAATTACGCCGGAGCCAATTGCATAGGCTGTCGCTCTCAACGTGTCATCCGGCACCTTGATATCCACGGTTTCATGTATATCAAATCCATCGGCGCGTATTTCGTCTAGCGTACGACCAAAATTGTCATCCAAATGAGCTCCCGAAACGATGAGTCGGTATTCTAAATCAGGATGAGCGTCGATCGCCTTTAATATAGGGTATTGCAGGCCGTACTCTGCCCGGTTTCCTGTAAAGACCGCGATAATTTTTTTTGTCATAATTTGGTACTGTTACTCGTCATTTCTACTTAGGAAGCACCGTCTAAAAGAGTATGTAAGCCCTCTTCCAATGAGATAGTCGGGCTCCAGCCCAGCCATTTCTTAGCATTCGCCCCATCAGTTTGGACAGGGCTGTTAGGACGGTCTGTTTTCGATTGAATCGCCCGGCCCGTTTGCCCCGCAATTTCAGCCATTTTTTCGGCTAATTGCCGAACCGTTATTGGGCGCTGGCTCGCTATGTCAAAACGAGCGATCACGTTCAGCTCCTTCTGTGATGCGAGTATTGCTTGTACGATCGCTTGTGCAGCGTCTTCGACGTGGAGTAAATCGATGTACGCCGCGCTATTAATTACCGTTAACGGAGTTGCTGCCTCTGAACGTAATTGCGCCAAAAGTTCCATGAGCACTGTATTTTCAGCCATGCCCCCTGGGCCATAAAGGTTGGTAAAGCGCAAGGCTATACCACGCTGTTCAAGGACCATAGATTCAGCAGCGCGTTTATAGACAACATAAGGCGGTACGGAGGCGAGGCCAAAATCCCGTCCGGCTGTTAGGGACGATGCATAGATAACACGGGCGTATGGTTTACGGAGTAATTTTTGCAAAATCGCCTTTTGCACTTCAGCGATCTGGGGTGATTCCGCGTAACGCTGGATATCACGGCATTCGGCTAAATGAACAAGCGTAGCTTCAGGTG
>JAESSL010000127.1 GCA_016764135.1 Alphaproteobacteria bacterium | reverse complement strand
GCGGCGCCTTAACAGCGCCCATGTACTGAAAAACTACACGCAAACCCGAAAACGCAATTTTCTGTATCTCGTCACGGAATTTGTGGACGGCCAGACCCTGACCCAGTGGATGATCGACAACCCGCATCCCGACCTGGAAGAAATGCGCGGGATCGTCGAGCAGATCGCCCGAGGGCTGCGCGCTTTCCACCGGATGGAAATGGTCCATCAGGATCTGCGTCCCGAAAACATCATGATCGACAAAACTGGCACGGTGAAAATTATCGACTTCGGGTCCACAAAGGTCGCAGGCGTCCTCGAAGCGGAGCCCGCCGTGGATGGAGAGGACATTCTGGGCACCGTTCAATACACGGCGCCTGAATATTTTGTCGGCGACATCGGCACCCATCGCGCCGACTTCTTTTCACTGGGCGTCATCGCCTATCAAATGCTCAC
Organism: Alphaproteobacteria bacterium; assembly: GCA_016764135.1. Taxonomy (GTDB): domain Bacteria; phylum Pseudomonadota; class Alphaproteobacteria; order UBA8366; genus JABJJH01. The sequence continues at coordinate 5,618 of JAESSL010000127.1, read as the reverse complement.
CGGAAAACTGCCCTATGGCGCGCAAGTCGCCAAAACCAGAACGAAAGCCCAGCAACGGAAGCTGCGATATACGTCGGCGCTGGACGCCAATCCGACGGTGCCGGAATGGCTCGATGGCGCCATCAAAAAAGCGGTGCATCCCGACCCGTACAAGCGTTATGAGGCGCTCTCGGAGCTGGTTTATGATTTCCGTCACCCAAATCAGATCTTTTTGAGCAACGCGCACACGCCGCTGTCCGAGCGTAACCCCTTGCTGTTCTGGAAGTCACTCTGCCTGATTCTCCTTGGCGTCATTCTCGCCCAGCTCGCCTATTTTACGACCTGAGGTCTTGAATTTTACGACCAAAGGTCGCGAACGCTCGATCCCGCGCGGTTAAAACGCCCCAGCGCCTTGTTCACATATGCAAATTATAACAGCGCCTCCATAGCCAGCCGGAATTCCATTTGCTACCGTAACTTGTACGGACATTTTGCGTATTATTTTGGAGGGCTGACAGCGTTATGAAATTTGGAGTTTTGCAGTTTTTTAGCTGGCCGGGTCGCCGTATTCCTCTGGAGCAGGTGTACGACCGCGCGTTTGATCGCATCCGCTTGATGGATGAAACCGGGTATGACGCCGTGTGGCTGGCGGAGCATCATTTCAGCACCTATAGCGTCTGCCCTTCGGTTCATATCATGGGCGCCCATGTCGCCGCTCAAACCAAAAATATTCGCATCGGCACGGCGATTTCGCTGGCGTCGTTTTATCACCCGCTGCGACTGGCGGAAGAAGTCGCCTTGCTGGATCAGCTAACCAAAGGCCGCGTCAACTGGGGCGCCGGGCGGGGATTTGACGCCAAGGAGCACGAAGCCTTCGGCGTGGCGCCAAAGGACAGCTACCCCAAATTTCGCGAGAGCGTGGAGGTTGTACTGAAGGCCTGGAAGGACGGCCCGTTTTCCCACAAGGGCGACTATTACGAATTCAACGATATCGAAGTCCTCCCGAAACCGTATCAAAGAGACATTCCCGTCTGGATGGCTGTGACCTCGGAGGGTTCAATTGAATGGGCGGCGAACCAAGGGCATTCCATCATGTTGGGCCCACACTCCAGTCACGCCGAGAGCAAGGAAAAACGCGATTTTTACAAAACAGCGCTGGAAGGCGCCGGATTCAGCTTCGCCGGTCGCGACATTCCGCTGACCCGTACGGTCGCCGTGGGCGCAACGATGGCAGAAGGCCTGGAAATGGGCCGACGCGGCGCGCAATTCATGTTTGGAAATTACCTCAAGAAAAAAGGCAATATCAGAGGCGGCGAAAAAATGGCGGCGGAAGGCAAGACCCAGCAAAACGACGCTATTCTAGCCGCTGAACGTGAGAACGTGGACCCCATTGAACGCTATGTAGACAGCGTCGCGCTCTGCGGCGATCCGGCGAAGGTGATCGACGATATTGAACGCCTGCGCGACGAAAATAATCTCGAATACCTCATGATTGCGCCGCTGGGTCACGAAAGCTTTATTCGATTCACCGAAAAAGTTATGCCACATTTTCAATAAGCCTTGGGCGGACCCGGATTGCTGGATTACACCGAGTACAATGACTTTTGCAGATCGCTGCCCGTGACGACGTATGTGGTCCAATGGGGCGGCTCGCATGTCTGGAAAGTGGGCGGCAAGGTGTTCGGCATTGGCGGCTGGGGCGACAAAAAATACCCCGGAATTACCTTCAAGGTCTCCGAAATCGCCTATGAGCTCCTGAAAGAGCAACCCGGGCTACGGTCGGCGCCGTATCTGGCGTCGCGCGGCATGAAGTGGATTCAAAACTACGCCGAGCCCGGCCTGTCCGACGATGATTTAAAATTATACTTGAGAGAGTCCCATCGCATCGTGTCGCTCGGCCTGACCAAGAAGAAACAAAAGGAACTCGGGCTAAATCAGGAATAAGAGTCCCTTCAATCGTCATACAGCGAGGACAGCACCTCGTTTAGTTTCGCCGTTGAGACTGGTTTCACCAAGCCAGCGTCCGCGCCAATTTTCTTCGCCGCCTCGACTGCATCTTCCGGCTCAAGGTTTTTCCATCCTGCCGACATCGCGATCACAATTGTGTCGGGGTGTTTGCTCTTCAGTTTCTGAATCCCTTCGATTCCGCCCATTCCCGGCATAAAAATATCGGTGACGACAAGATCGAATGTCGAACGCTCCATCTGCTCCAGCGCTTTTTCAAAGGTGTAGCAGGCGACAGTGCTGTAAAGCTTCTTCCCCAGAATAATGCTGACGAAATCCGCGACAAAACTGTCGTCGTCAATCACCATAACCCGCCGACCATTGCCCATCTCGAATTATTTCCCTTTAAATCGGATCTTTCCTGAGCGCGTACAACAGTACGTGCTGGGAAGTATAGCGCCTCCGGAATATTCGGGATAGGGCGATGGCGTCGCGTACAATCGCGCCTGTACGGCACTCCGGGTTCTCAATACGCCACTGAAACCTGAAACTCATGCGCCCAACGTCCCAAGGCCACCCTCCATCCCTGTCGCGCCGAACGACTTGAAGAGCCGGTCATCATTGGTCAAAGCGCGCCGCCATGCTTTTATCATGCGCTTTGCTGAAAAATATAAGCGCCGCCGCAGCCCCAATGAGCGCCAGAAACATATCCCATTGGGTGTCCCAGATATCCCCCTGGGTTCCCAGAAACTCATCGGCGGACTGCCCCAGCAAAACTGCGGCCCACCACTCGATCAGTTCGTAAAGCGCGCTGAAGGAAAGACATACGCACAGGACGAGAAAGGCGAGCCACCGGCTGCCTTTGAGAGGGGACCGCCGGATCAGAATTTCTCGGGCCAACAGCGCCGGCACAAACCCTTGGGCGAAATGCCCCAGACGGTCATACGGGTTACGAGACAAGTCCCAAAAATCCTGAACCCAGAACCCGACCGGAACTTCCGCATAGGTATAGTGCCCGCCTGTCGCCAGAATTACCGAATGCGCAAAAAGAAGTGCGTAGACGAGATGCGATAGGGGAAACCGACGATAGGAAAGACCCAGAATAACGACGCCAACGATGATCGGCGCCACTTCCAGGTACCAGGTCAGCCTGTCCTTTGGCCCAACAGCACTCGCCACGAAGACAACAACAACCAGGCCAAGAAGCAGAATGGGTACAGCGCTGCGTTTCACGCGCATGTTTGTTTCCGCCTCCTGATCGCCTGGCGCTAGGCCTTGTACAACGCGAAGGCTTTCTCATCGAACTTCAGACCCAACCCCGGCGTAGTTGGCAGCACCAGTTCGCCGTTTTCGATGGCCGGGGTTTCTTCAAAGAGCGTCAACATCCACGGCATGTATTCCACCGTCAGCCCATTCGGGCAGGCGGCGATCACATGGCACAGGATTTCCGGCATCACATGGCTGACGACGGGCAGGTTGAAGGCCTCCGCCATGCCCGCGACTTTCATCCACTGGCTGACCCCACCGACGCGCAGAATATCGATCATGGGAACATCGACGGAGCGCGCTTCAATCATCTGGCGAAACGGCGCGATGCCCCAAAGATATTCGCCACCCGCAATCGGCGTGCTCAGCGCGTCTCTGACGCGGGCGAGGCCCTGAAAATCATCCGCCGCAGTCACATCCTCCAGCCAGAACAACCCCACATCATTGGCGCGAACGCCAATATCAATCGCCTGTTCAGGGCGCCAGCGTTGGTTGATGTCGCACATCAGCTTGACGTCGGGGCCAATCACATCGCGGATCACCTGCACTCGGCGCACTTCATCGGCGGGCGTCGGATTGCCCGGCAGCGCCATTTGCGTTTTCATCTGATTGAAGCCCTTGGCGATAAGGCGGCTCGCAGCTTCCTGCGCCTGATCGTCGGTCAGCCCCCGCCGCAATGCGCCCGAGGCGTAGGTCGGCACCCGGTCGCGATGACCGCCGAGAAGCTTCCACAAGGGCTGCTCCAGCGCCTTGCCCTTGATATCCCACAACGCAATGTCGATGGCCGACATCGCCAGCGTGAAAATGCCGCCCGGGCCACAGGCGTCGCCCGTGCCGTCGCGCAATTTACCAATGATCTTTTCAATTCGCAGCGGGTCTTCCCCCACCGTCAACTCGGCCAGTTCCTCCACCGCGACCTTCAGACTACGGGACATCTTGCCGCCATAGAACGTCACGCCAAGACCTTCTATTCCCGCATCCGTGCGCAGGCGCAACGTCACGACGGGCCGCGTGCGACCGTCCTCCTCCGGCATATTCGCCAACGGTTCATCTTCAGGAACGTTGAGCGCAGCAGTTTCAAACCCGGTAATTTTCATGGTGATTCCCCGTATCTGGATCGACGATTATTGGATGGATGTATAGTGGATCGACAGTTTATGAACTGACGGTTTTGGAAAGGCGTTGATCGCTATCGTAAGCGGCGGCCCAACCCTTTGTCCATCGCTGCGCCTTGACAATTTTGATTAAATGGCATAAATTCCTATTTCTCGACTTACGCCCGCGCCCGGAAAAAGAGCCCATCGAGCGCAAAATGTTAATCCATGTATATCCATGCTAATGATTTCGGATGAATTTTGTCCGGACAAGAAACCCCCGAGGCGTAATCCCCCCGAGACCTGATCCCCAAAACGTATTCAAGGAACCCTGCCATGAAACTGGCGATCGAATTTCCAGCCATATCCTATCGCGAAGGCCCCGCAAAAATGGCGCAGATGGCGCGCGGCATTGAAGATATTGGCTACGATCACATCGACATCTTCGATCACATCATCATGGGCTATAATATTCCCGGACGCGAAAAATCCTATTATTCGCCCAAAATGCCGGTCCTGGAGGCGATCACGATGCTGTCCTTCGCCGCTGCGGTGACGGAGCGCGTGGGCCTTGGAACCGAGGTTCTGGTGCTGCCGCAACGCAACCCCATTTTGGTGGCGAAACAGTTCAGCACGCTGGATTTGCTCTCTGGTGGACGGGCGCGGCTGGGCGTTGGCGTCGGCTGGCAAAAAGCGGAATTCGACGCCCTGGGCGAAGATTTCACCACAAGGGGCAAGCGCATGGATGAAGCGATCGAGATGGTCCGCACCTGCTGGCGCGAGGACCGCATCGACTTTGACGGCCCCACCTATCAAGCCACCGCGATGACCATGCAGCCACCCTCGCCACAGGGCGCGGATCTACCCATCTGGATCGGCGGCAACACACCGCCCGCCTATCGACGCATCGGCAAGTATGGCGACGGTTGGTTGGCCAGCCGGGTGACCGACGCCGATTTCGCCAAACGCGCGATGGACGCCATCCGCGAGGCCGCATTGGGCGCCGGGCGCGATCCAGATGCAATTGGCTGGCAAAGCATGATTGCATCGCCGCCCCGTCCGGGCGACGAGGACGGCAAAACATTTTATTCGGAACCCGACCGGGTCGCCGCGCGCGCCGCCGAGTTAAAAGAAATGGGGTTCGAGAGCATCGCGCTGAACGCGACCGCGGTTTTCCAATCCGGCGCCCGCAGCGTGGACGCTATTCTGGACGCCTTGCAAATTCTGCACGACAGGTTGCGCGCAGAAGTGGGCTAGCGCGCTGAAAAGTGGGAAGCGCCTACGCGTTTTCCGCCAACCAGCGCGCTAAAATCCGGGTTCCGTCCATGAAGTCGT
>JAESSL010000126.1 GCA_016764135.1 Alphaproteobacteria bacterium | reverse complement strand
TTATTGGGGTTGGTGAAACTGGGCACCACGCATTCCGCCGCCAAATCGGTTCCCGCCACACGGGCCTTCGCCAGCCACGGCATCGCGCCCGCCGCAACGGCCTTATCCATATAGTCCGGTTCGGAGCCATCGACGCACACGACAACCACCGGCGATTTCGGCCAGTTGTAAGTCCGGCCATTCACCGAAACCGCGTTCGCTGTTTTTTCACTGCTCATGATTTCGCCTTTGTAAGGGAAACGCCCATTTCTGACAGGCTCTGGTCAATCGCGCTCAATACACCGCGCATTTCCGTGGCGCCGAGATGACCAATGCAGCCAATCCGGAAACTGTCGATATCGGTCAGCTTACCGGGGTAGATGACATAGCCTTTGTTTTGCAACCGGTTGTAAAAATCTTCGAAGACGAATCCCGGTTGGTCCGGCATATGGAATGTAACGATGATCGGCGCCTGTTGATCATCGTCAAGCAAGGTGGTGAATCCACGTTCGCGCATACCGGAAACGAGGATGTCGCAATTCTCGCGATAGCGCGCAAATCGGCCCGCAACGCCGCCCTCCGCTTCATGCTCCTTCAGGGCTTGGTCAAAGGCCGCGATCACGTGGGTCGGCGGCGTAAAGCGCCACTGGCCATTGTTCTCCATGGCCGACCATTGGTCGAACAGATCGAGACTCAGCGAATGCGCGTTACCCGCACACTCATCCAGAACCTCGCGCCGACACAGCACGAACCCAACCCCCGGCGCGCCCTCAAGGCATTTGTTGGCGGACGCCGCCAGCGCATCGAACGGTATTTCGCGCGCGTCGATAGCCAGAGCGCCAAAGGTGCTCATGGCGTCCACAAGCAACCGTCGCCCTGCCACCGCCGCGGTCTCCGCGATGGCGGCGAGCGGGTTCAGGATTCCCGTCGTCGTCTCGCAATGCACCGCGATGACATGGCTGATCGCCTCGTCCCCCGCCAGCAACGCCCCGATATCGGTAGGGTCCGGCGCAATGTTCTCCGGCGTGACATGGACACTGTAAGCACGACCCAGATAGTCGCAGATTTTCGCAATTCGATGCCCATAGGCGCCGTTAATAAGGATCAACGCCTTGCCGTCGCGCGGTAAAAAGGTCGCCACCATCGCCTCGACCGCAAAGGTGCCGCTGCCCTGCATCGGCACGGCCACATGGCTATATTGGCCATGCGCGATCGCGACCAATCGGTCCCGCACGCGCTGGTTGATGTCGATAAACGCCGCATCGCGCGAGCCCCAATCCCGCAGCATCGCCGCCTTGGTCTCGGGCGACGTCGTCAAGGGGCCCGGGGTCAGGAGAAAGGGATCGCGATTGTGTTTACGCACTCGACTGGTTCCCTGACTTGACGTTACAACGTCGACACAACGTCGCTGATGATTTCAAACATGCGGTCAATATCCGACTTGTCCGCCACAAAGGGCGGCGCAACAATCACGGTGTCCGCCGTCATCTTCACCAGAACGCCCGCAGCGTAGAAATCCTTCAACGCCTGCCCCCCACGCACGCCCGGCGCACCATCTTTGGGCGCCAGATCAATCGCGCCCAACATGCCTATACCGCGAATATCAGTGACGATATTGCTTTCTCGCATGGCGAACAGCTGATCGAGGAAATAATCCTCCATCTCCGCCGATTTCTGAAACAGCCCGTCATTTTCATAAATATCGAGCGTCGCGATCCCCGCCGCGCACGCCGCCGGATGGGCGGTGTAGGTATAGCCGTGGAAAAACTCGATGCCCGTTTCCGGCGCGGCCTCGGTAATCGTCTTGTAAACATGCTCCCGCGCCGCAACGCCGCCCATCGGGATCGCCCCATTGGTCAACGCTTTCGCCATCGTCATCAAATCAGGCACAACGCCGAACCGCTGGCCCGCGAAGTTATCGCCCAAACGCCCAAAGCCGGTGATGACCTCATCGAAAATCAGTAGGATGCCATGTTCGTCGCAGATCTCGCGCAATCGCTCCAGATACCCTTTCGGCGGCACGTAGCAGCCAATCGAACCGGCCACCGGCTCGACGATACACGCCGCAATCGTCTCACCGCCATGAAGCTCGCAAAACCGTTGTAAATCATTGGCGAGCTCAGCGCCGTTTTCCGGTTGTCCGCGCGCAAATCTGTTTTCCTCCAGCCAAGTATGACGCATATGCACCACGCCCGGAACGCCAAGGCCGTACATCTCTCGATTGCGCACGATCCCGCCCACGGAAAAGCCGCCGAAATTGACGCCGTGATAACCCCGCTCCCGGCCGACAAGGCGCATCCTTTGGCCGTCGCCCCGCGCGCGATGATATAACATCGCCATCTTGAGCGCTGTCTCGACCGCTTCCGATCCAGAATTGGTGAAGAAGATATAATCCAGATCGCCCGGCGTTAACTGTTTGACCCGACGCGCCAACTCAAAAGCGGCGGAATGGCCATGCTGAAAGGACGGCAGATACGCCAGCTCCTGCATCTGTTCATAGACCGCATCGGCAATCTCCTTTCGACTATGCCCAGCAGGGCAGCAGAAGAGACCGGACACCGCATCGATAATATCATGGCCCGTATGGCTGGTGTAATGAATGCCGCGTCCTGCAACGACCAGGCGGGGGTTCTTTTTAAAATCCCGATTCGCCGTAAACGGCATCCAGTGGTTTTCCAGATCATTCGTCGGATACCGCATGGTCAGTACTCTCCATTTTCGGCGGAAACGCCTTGTTCAACAATTCAGAATAGTGTGACGGCGCATCGGACAATGGCAACCGCTAAATCACACGTGGGACGACAGAGCGTCAGATTAAATAACCTCGCCCTCGAACCAGAGACGCCCCTCTTTGTCCTCGATCTCCACAACCCATAAATCCGGATCCCGGTCGGTTTGGCGCGCGATATAGGCGTCGGCTTCGCTTTCAGGCGCCAATTCACCCTTGAGCGCGGCTAACCACGCCAGTTCACCGTCGAGATTTCGGGTTTGCGTATAAACCAGACAGCCCTTGATCAAGGTATTGATCTTCAGGATCACGAGGCCCCGTTCGTCATCGCCATGACGCACGACAAAGGCAGGCGCCCCCGCCCCATTGCATTTTCGCAAATGCGCCTGGACCCAATAATCTGATCTGATTCGAACTTCACGCATGGCTGAATACTAAAACGGTTCCGGTTGGTTCGTCAGCCAATAATTTCGGCGACATAGGGAGGGAGGGCGAACGCCGCTTTATGGATGTCAGGCGTATAGTATCGCGTCACGACGCCCGCATCCCGGAAGCGCGATTGCAAGGTTCCAGAATCAAGCTGAAAGGGCTCCACCGATCCCGACGCCATACAAAACGCCAGAAATCCACCATAGTTAGCGGGGACCGGCACAAGATAACATGCCGTCCGGGGGAAAGAATCCGTCAGGCGCAGATAGGGTCGCGCCAGCCATTCCGGCTCAGCGAAGGGCACGCCGAATTGCGACACCAGGACGCCGCCGGACGCAAGGCGACCCCGACAGTTACGGTAGAAGGACGATTCGAACAGCGCTTCTCCCGGGCCGACGGGATCGGTCGAATCCACCAGGATCACATCGTATTCGGCATCGCTTTCGGCGACGAAGGCGACACCGTCGGCGATGACGAGATTGGTGCGGAAATCTTCAAACGCGCCGTTACAGATTGAGGGCAGGAATTCACGACTGCACGCAACGACCGCCGAGTCGATTTCAACCACGGTCACGCTCTCAACAGAATCATGCTTCAGCACTTCTTCCAGCGCGCCGCCGTCGCCGCCGCCAATGATTAAAACCCGGCGTGCCGCCCCATGCGCCAGCAACGGCACGTGGACGATCATTTCGTGAAAGACAAATTCGTCGCGTTCCGTCGTCTGCACCACACCGTCGAGCACGAGCACCCGACCGAACAGTTTATTTTCAAACAGCAAAATATCGTGATGGTCGCCGCGACGTCGGACAAGAACCTCGTCGATTTTAAGCTGGAGCCGCCACGCGCCATAGACGACATCCACCTCTTCCATCCATTCGCTCATGTCGCAGCCCCTTTGACGATCCGAGGATCAGGCGATAATTCGTTCAATATAACGCGGCAACGCAAAAGCGCCGCAGTGGACATCGGGCGTATAATAATCCGTTTCCAGCATCGCCGCCGCAAAGCGGTCCCGCAACACGCTCACGGGCGCCACGCGCAATGACGGGTCATCGCTGGCCCAGCCAAACGCCATACATCCACCCACATAGGTAGGAATGGTCGCAGTATAACAACTCGCGTCATCGAAGAGCGTTCGTAGCGCGCGGATTGTGCCTTGCAGCTCGTCCCCCTGCATAAAGGGCACGCCATTTTGCGTCACCAGCACGCCGCCGGGCGCGAGGCATCTTTTGCACGCAGCATAGAATTTTTCAGTAAACAGGATCTCTCCCGGCCCGATGGGGTCGGTCCCGTCGACGATCACGACATCAAAGCGATGTTCGGTTTCAGCGGCATATGCCATGCCGTCGCCGATAACGATATCGACGCGCGGGTCGTCAAACGCATCGCCGCAAATCGATTTCAAATGCTGCTTGCTGAACTCAATGACGCCCGCGTCAATTTCCACCAGCGTCACGCGCGTCACCGTTTTATGCTTCAACGCCTCTTCCAGCATACCGCCGTCGCCGCCGCCGATAATGAGTACGTTGCGCACGGCGCCATGCGCCAATATCGGCGTGTGCGTCAACATTTCATGGTAGATAAATTCGTCCCGCTCCGTGGTCTGAATGACGCCATTCAGCGCGAGAACATGGCCAAAGGTCTCGTTGCGAAACAGGACCAGATGCTGATGGTGCGTTTTGGTCTCATGCAAGATTTCGCCAACCCGATAGCGCGTGCGAAATCCTTTATACAGAGTTTCCTCAAACCAGTCGGACGGCGACGCCGTCACGGGCGCCGACCTCTGAGATGTTCGCCAATATCAACCCGGTCGGGTTTGAACGCTTTGCGAAGCACGTCAACCGCGCGCTGCGGCTCCGCGTCGCCGCACATGAAAATGTCCATTGCCGCGTAGCCGTATTCCGGCCAACTATGAATACTGATATGAGATTCCGCCAGCACTGCAACGCCTGAAACGCCTTGATTGGGCGTGAAGTGATGCAGGTGAATATGCAACAGGGTCGCGCCCGCCGCCGTCACGCAGTCACGCATGGTCTGTTCAATGAAATCAATGTCATCGAGACGCGAGGCGCCCCAGAGGTCGACGATCAAATGCGTCCCGGCGAAATCAACGCCGTCGCGCGCCTTGAAAAAATCTTTCCGGCCCGGCTTCTTCGGCTCTGGATGAGCATCGAAATCAACATGGGAAACGTCCGAAATAGGAGCCAAAGCGCCCCCACTGAGAATGCTGTCCGCCATTTCAATTACTCCATACAGGCCGCGCGACCAACCGCAAGACACACGACGAATTCCGGCGCTCGATATGAAAGCAGATCGATTGCTTTGCAAGCAGAATATTTAAAAAAATCACCCGCCTGTGTACGATCGGCGTAGCGCGCCAAATCGGCGCTCCAGCGTTCGCTCAATTCAGCGCGACTGCGGCGCGTGAGGCCCCTGCAGCACGGCGCCGCCCGCAACGGCGTTTCGGTGATCTGCGGCTTCATGCACCGCTCGCTGGTCGTCCGATGCGGGCGCTGTGTGCAAGCGCGCCTCGATCGATGCATCGGAGGCGTCGCGTTGCCGAAAATTTCCTTCCACCACAGCCCCGCCTTCAACCGATAATTTTGCGTGGATGACATCGCCGCGCATCCGCGCCGTACTCATCAGATATACCGCGCCCGCGGTCACAACGCCGTTGACGGCGCCTTCAACCCGAATAACTTTCGCATCAACATCGCCATTCACAACGCCGTCCACGCCAACGTCCAGCATCGCGCATTTGATGTCCCCGTCGACAACGCCATCCACCCGAATAGCGCCTTCTGTCGACAAGGCGCCGACAATATGCAGATCAGGGCCAATCATTGAGGGAATCGCTGGCGTATCCTCTTTTTTCGCCTTGCTTGCTTTAAACATGTCCGGAAGCATCTTTCACAAGTTTTGGGTCGCGCCGCCTCGCGTTGCAGTTAGCCTATGCTAACCGTCGTATTCCTTTGGTTCAAGCGATGCGTATCACCGCGCCTCTTGACGACCCTGCGCCGCGCACGGACATATAGGCCCGTTAAAATTACGTCTTTGGATATTTCAACACCACTTCAGGAGCCAATTCATGAGTGACGACCGCCATCAAAAAGCAGACGCAATGCGCCGATCGGTACTTGGCGACGCCCATGTCGAGCGTTCCGCCGCGAATGCCGATAAGGATTCTCTGGACCTCCTGAACGTCGTGACGGATTTCGCCTGGGGAGAAGTCTGGACCCGTCCCGGTCTGGAGAAGAAAACCCGTAGCTTTATGAACCTCGCCATGCTGACGGCGCTGAACCGCCCCCGCGAGTTACGCGTCCATATTCGCGGCGCCCTGAATAATGGCGTCACGCGCGACGAAATACGCGAAGCGCTTTTGCACACATTTCCGTATTGCGGCGCGCCGGCGTCCCTGGACGCCTTCCACGTTGCGCGAGAGGTCTTTGCTGAAATCGACGCGGAAGACTAGCCGCAAAAATCCAGGGCGGGAAATCCGGAGCCGGAAACCCCAGGCCGCAAGATCCCAGGTCGCCTCTTAACGCAGCGTTACTCGGCGGCCTGGGCGGTCAGCGATTCCATTTCAGCCACAAATTTTTCAGCCTCCAGCGCCGCCATGCAGCCCATGCCCGCTGCGGTCACGGCCTGCCGGTAGACCTTGTCGACCACATCGCCCGCC
>JAESSL010000125.1 GCA_016764135.1 Alphaproteobacteria bacterium | reverse complement strand
TCACATGATTGATTTTGATCTTCAATTCATTTCTTATGATGTAAACGCGCTTCCCCGGATGACCCGCGTTTCAAAATTCTGGGCGCGATGATGGACGGCTGGCGCACGGTGGGGTCCTGGGAGCCGGACAAAAAACCGTATTTCAACTGGCTTCGCGCAAAAGGGTACCCGGTGCCGGATCGGCCGCTGGATATCTGGTTGCCGGAGGATGAAACCGCTGCGCCCGGCGCCACGCGCTCGGCGTCGCGGATTCCCAAAGAGCTGTCAGACACCGCCTGGGCGGCGGAATGCGGGCTGGACTATCTACGCGGGCCAGAATCCGATCCCTGGTTTCTTCATTTGGGTTTCTATCGACCACATCCGCCGTTTATCGCGCCTGCGCCGTACAATTCGTATTACGACCCTGCGGACGCTCCGGCGCCGGTTCGCGCCGCTTCCCCCGAGGAAGAAGCGGCGCAGCATCCGTTGCTTGGCTATTACATGGATGCGATCAAGCAGGATAAATTTTTCGAAAATGGGCAGGGCCGCGCCGCTGATATGACGGAAGAGGCCGTGCAGACCATGCGCGCCGCCTATTACGGCATGATGAGCGAAGTGGACGAACATCTTGGGCGCGTCATCGATTTTCTGAAAACATCGGGCCAATATGACGACACGCTGATTATCGTCACCAGCGATCATGGCGAACAGCTGGGCGATCATCATTTACTCGGCAAGGTCGGGTATTTTGATGAGAGTTTCCATATTCCCCTCATCATTCGCGACCCCTCGACCACAGCGGACAGCGCGCGCGGAACGATCGTCGATTCCTATACCGGGTGCATCGACGTCATGCCGACTATTCTGAACTGGATCGGCGCCGAGACGCCGCGCGTCTGCGATGGGGTTTCTCTTGCGCCTTTCCTGCAGGGGGAAACGCCGTCGGACTGGCGGACGGAAATACAATTTGAGTTTGATTTCCGGACTTATTTCAAGGCCGCGCATGAGAATGTGTTGGGGCTGAATGTAGACCAGTGCGCTTTGGCGGTTATTCGCGACGATGATTTCAAATATGTGCATTTTGACGCGCCGCCGCCGCTGTTCTTCGATCTCAAAAAAGACCCGGGCCAATTCAATAATGTAGCGGATGATCCCGCCTATGCGGGGCGGGTCCTTGAATATGCGCAAAAAATGCTGAGCTGGCGTCTGCGCTATGCGGAAAAAACCTTAACCGGGTATTCGGCGACGCCGGATGGATTGCTGGATCGCCATATCGCCTGATTTTACCAACACGCTTATCAGAAACCCCGCGACGGAGGATGCTATGAAAGAATATGAATTTTTAAAAGTCGAACGCGAAGACAAGGTGACGATTATCACCGTCAACCGTCCAGAGGTCTATAATGCCCTGCATTCACCCGCGCATTTTGAATTCGCTGAAGTGTTCGACAATTTCCGCGATGATCCGGATCAGTGGATCGCCATTTTGACCGGCGCGGGCGACAAGGCGTTCAGCGCCGGAAATGATCTTAAATTTCAGGCTGGCGGCGGCACGCGCGATAAGCCGGCGTCCGGTTTTGGTGGCATCACGACGCGCTTTGACCTCGATAAACCGCTTATTGCCGCGGTGAATGGATTCGCCATGGGCGGCGGGTTTGAACTCGCGCTGGCCTGTGACCTTATTATTGCGGCGGAGAACGCCATCTTTGCACTGCCGGAACCCCGCGTGGGATTGACGGCGGGCGCGGGCGGCGTTCACCGTTTGCCGCGCATGATCCCCTCCAAACAAGCCTTGGGCATGATTTTGACCGGTCGCCGCGTCAGCGCGGAAGAAGGGCTCTCGATGGGGTTTGTGAACGAAGTCGTGCCGCAGGGCGAGGCTTTGGCGGGTGCAAAGCGCTGGGCGGCGCAGATTATGGAATGTTCGCCGATGTCGATTCGCGCCTCCAAGCAATCGGTGTACCGTGGACTCGATGAAGATTCGCTGGAGGCCGCGATTGCGACGGTTTATCCCGCGCGTAAAGCGCTCGACGAAAGCGCCGACTTTATTGAAGGGCCGAAGGCCTTTGCCGAAAAACGCCCGCCGAAATGGTCGGGTAGCTAAGAGCTTGGCGGAAACGCATTCCATTGACACTGGCGGCGCCAGTTTCTCCGTAACGCCGGTTGCGGGGAAACCGGCCGCACGGATCAGTGACCTTGATTTGTCAAAACCTCTGGAATCGCCGGTATTCGCCGCGCTGCGAAGAGTCTTGGTCGAGTATCCCGTTCTGGTGTTTGGCGATCAGGACCTGGATGCAATGGCGTTTCATGACTTTGCGGGCGGCTTTGGAAGCCTGCAGGAACATGTCCTGCGCAAGTACCGGCATGATGACTATCCGGGATTGTCGTGGCTGACCAATGTCGCGCCGGATGGGTCCGTTGACAGTTTTGGCGTCAAGCGGGCGACGAATTGGCATTCCGATGGCAGTTACACCGCCGACCCGCCCGCGCTGGGCATTCTGCATGCTTATGAAACGCCAAAGAATGGCGCGGGGACGCTGTTTATTGATATGCGAACGGCGTTTGATCAGTTGGCGCCGGATTTGCAGTCACAGTTGCGGAACTTGACCGGGCTTCACAGGCATGGCGCAGGCCCCGGCGGGGAGATGTATGATAATTCGCTAACGGACGAGCAGGAAAAAGCGCAACAGGACGTCCGGCATCCCGCCGTTACCCGGCATCCGGACGATGGCGCTGACATCTTGTACGTCAATGAAACCCATACGCATCGGTTTGAGGACATGGATAAGGCGGACAGCATTGCACTGGTGAAAGATTTGATGGCGCAGGTTGTGCGACCGGACGCAATTTTTCACCATCATTGGACGCCGGGTGATTTACTCATCTGGGATGAGCGGAGCACCATTCATCGGGGTGAGGGCGCGTATGCGCCGACAGAGCGTCGAATCATGCTGCGCGCTATTGTGGACCGTTTCCACGAGTAGATTGTGAATTAGGGCTGGAAGACTCCTAAACCATGGCGGTAGTATGGTTTTGCAATCTCGTTATTCGAGGAACGTGGCCGGTAGCGCTTGAGCGGAGCGTCGTCGCCGTGTTAATCTCGAAATAGGGAGGGCTTGCACCCTAATTCTCGACGACCAATCCGTGAAATGTTGATTTTCCATCAATACAATCGTTGCGGCGAGGCGCGTCATGAGAACTTTGCGGGGCAACGCCAGTGAGAAATTGGGCGCCGTTTCGAGGAATTCCGGGGCTGTGACACTCAAAATGCTTGAGTGAAATGGGACGGAGCCAAAATTCGAATGGCTATAGCGAAACACGAAACCAAGTGAGTCGTAATGAACACAATACAATTTGAAAAACCGGGAACCGTTGACGAAGCTGTCGCTTTGTTGGCGAACGGTGATGCAAACACCCGCGTTCTCGCAGGGGGGACCGACTTGTTGGTCCAGTTGAGGGCCGGCATGGTAACTCCGTCGCTCATCATCGACATCAAAGGCATTGATGAAATGCGGACCGTCACGGAAGAAAATGGCGGTTTTCGGATCGGCGGCGCTGTATCCGGCGCGGAATTGAATGAAAACGATGCGGTCAAATCTGCATGGCCGGGCGTGGTGGAAGCGTTTGATCTGATCGGATCGACGCAAATCCAGGGCCGGTGCACATTGGCCGGGAACCTTTGCAATGCGTCCCCCGCCGCGGACAGCGTTCCGGCGATGATCGCTGCAGGCATGACCTGCAAGATCGTGGGCCCGAACGGAACCCGGGAAGCGCCGGTGGAAAGTATCGCGATTTCGCCAGGCAAAACATCTCTGACCAAAGGCGAGATGATCGTCAGTTTCTTCCTGCCCGGACAAAACGCAAACGGCGGCGACGCCTATCTGCGGTTTATTCCCCGGACGGAAATGGACATCGCGGTTGTTGGCGTTGGCATCAATTTGACGCTCGACGATAACGGTGTTTGCACGGCGGCTCGTGTTGTTTTGGGCGCTGTTGCGCCGACGGCTCTGGTAGTTGCTGACGCGGCGAACGCGCTTATCGGCACCAAAGTAGACGACGCCGCAATGGAAAAACTGGCCGCAGCGGCCAGCGCCGCCTGTAACCCGATTGACGACAAACGGGGAACAATTGAATTCCGTACGAAAGTCGCAGGCGTCATAGCGCGTCGCACCGCGGCCATTGCCCTGGACCGCGCGAGGAGCAACTAATGGCGAAACATCACGTAACGACGACAATCAATGGGGAACCCGTAGAGTTCCTTTGCGAAACACAACAAACCCTTCTCGACGTTTTGCGCGACGAGTTGGGTCTGACGGGCAGCAAGGAAGGCTGTGCGTCCGGCGATTGCGGCGCTTGTAGCGTCACGGTTGATGGGCGTTTGGTATGCTCCTGTCTGGTGTTGGGCGTCGAGGCCGAAGGGCAATCGATCGAGACAATTGAAGGCATGGCGGACGGCGAAAAATTGCATCCGTTGCAACAACGTTTCCTGGAAGAAGCCGCTCTGCAATGCGGCATCTGCACACCGGGCGTTTTGATCGCAGCGAAATCGTTGCTGGAGAAAAACCCGGATCCGACAGAAACTGAAGTTCGGTACTGGCTGGCTGGTAATCTTTGCCGGTGCACCGGTTACGATAAGATCATCAGCTCTGTGCTGGATGTTGCAGCGGATATGAAAAGCGCCTAACGACGCGATTCAAAACCGTTTGTAATTTTGTTTAAGGGCCGCTCCTGAATGGGGGCGGCCTTTTTTCATTTAGACGCTTAAAATTGACACAGGCTTTGAATCCGCCCTACGGTCGGGGACCAGAAGTATGAGCCGTCCTGTTAACTTGTCTCCAGAGGGTAACAATGCGCGTATTGATTACGGGCGCTGGTGGATTTATTGGCGCGCATATGGTGATGGCCTGCCTTGAAAAAGGCTATGACGTTATCGCTAATTTCCGAGACAACGCCTCGACGCAGCCAGCGCCAGTGGCCGACGACTCGTTAAAAACCCTGCAATGCGATCTAAATGAATTGGGCGCGTTGCCGGAGGACGTTGACGCCATCATCCATGCGGCGGGCGTTCGCGAAGAAGCGGAGATTTCTGAAAAACAGTATTTTGTGGACAATGTCCTGGCGACGCGGCGTCTCGCGGACCGGGCCGTTGCTGCGGGCGTTGGGTGCTTTATCCATATTTCGTCTGTTGCGGTGACCGATACGTTAGGCGCAGGCGTGGTAAATGAATTAACACCGCCGAGACCTCGCGGCGTTTACGGAGCGTCTAAACTGGATAGTGAAATCCATCTCACGATGTCCGACCCTGGATTAAGGCGGTTGATCATTCGCTTGCCAGGTGTCTTGGGGCATGGCGCACATGGTGGATTCCTACCGAGCCTCGCTGACAAAATACAGGCTGGTGCGGCGATTCAACTCTTTAACGCCAATCGCCCCTTTAATCGCGCTGTGCATATTGACGATTTGACGGCGTTGGTGTTGTACGCGTTGGAATCTCGCTCAATTCAATACGATACGGTTGTTTTGGGGGCTTCGGCGGCGGTTGATTTGCGACTGGCCGTCCAGACGATGATTGACGCAGTGCAATCCACATCAGAAATTTTCGAAATACAGGGTGGAGCGCCGGCGCCCCTTATCGACTACAGCTTTGCTGCGCGGGGTTTGCCTATCGACCCACGGGCCTTTCCGCGATGTTGGCTCAGTACTGTTCGAAGGAATGGTTATTGTGATGAAAGTCGCAATTATCACCCCGTATTACCAACCGCTCGACGCCATTTTCCGGCAATGCGTCGATAGCGTCGCAGCGCAAACATATGCATGCGACCACATTCTGGTGTCTGATGGCCACCCACACGCCCTGGCGGCTGAGCGCGGGCTTTCGGAAATTCGCTTACCCAAGGCGCATGGCGCAGGTGGCAATCTACCGCGATGCATAGGCGCTGCGATGGCGGTGAATGAGGGTTATGAGGCCATTGTTTTTCTGGATGAGGACAACTGGTTTACCTCGGACCATGTTGAAACAATGGTGCGTTTGCATGAGGAAACTGGCGCCGCTATTTGTACGGCCGGCCGCACAATTCATCGGTTGGACGGATCCACGATGGCGTTGACGGATACGTGGAGCGACGGTGTAAAGAACACTGATACGAGTTGCATGTTCATCACGCGGCCTGGCTTTCCTTTGTTGCCCTTGTGGTCTTTGATGGCGCCGCAATTGGGGCCCATATGTGACCGTATCTATTGGTCGACGATAAAAGGTCGGGCGCTCAGCACGGCTCAGGCTGCGACGCCAACGGTCCGGTTCAGGTCCTTGTATAAAGTTCATTATGATATTTTGGGGGAACCGGCGCCCGAGGGTGCGAAGACCGGCGACGAGATAAACCAGTCGATTGCCTGGTTGCGTTCCCAGCCGGTGAAAGAGCGATCGTATTGGCACTCACTTTTTGGCATTCAGTAGATCTATTGTGGGAATTGCGACTTCCCTTGTCGGCGCCGGAAATTTTCCTTCCTTGTGACCCTTTGCGTTTTGTTTAGTCCGGACTTAATTTAGGATGAGGCAAGGCGTAACCATGTGGGATGAAGATAAATGTCGGACGTCGCGATCTATAAGCATATATCCGTAACGCCCTTGACGCCGGCGGTCGGCGCGACAATTGACGGCGTCGACTTGACCGAGGCGCCATCAGAAATTACATGCGGGGAAATTCACGCGGCGCTGATGCGCCACGGCGTTGTTTTCTTTCGCGATCAGCATTTAACGCCAAAACAGCATGTCGCTTTCGCTGGTATGTTCGGGCGATTGCGTATCGCCAAGCGGACCGCCTTTGAAGTGCTGGACGAAACGCCAGAAATGTCCGTCCTGATCAACGATAAGGACCGCCCGCCCAACGTAAATCATTTTCACAGCGACGGTATATTTCGAAGCGCGCCGGAATTTGCGTCGATACTTCGCGCGGTGGAATGTCCCATCGCAGGGGGCGATACAATTTTTGTGGGCGCCGCCGCGGCCTATGCCGGGTTATCGGATTCCATGAAGGCGCTTCTGGACGATAAGGAAGCTATTCACGATTTTATGAAATTGCATGGCAGCCCGAAGAAAAACCGAAGTTGGGAAGGCGATGGCGCGGCGCGTATGG
>JAESSL010000124.1 GCA_016764135.1 Alphaproteobacteria bacterium | reverse complement strand
TTACTTTCGGCATAACACACAGGGCCTTGCATGAACCCAACCGGCGTAGGATTTTTTAAACTCACGGAGTAATACCAGGCATACCAGGAACCACCGAAGCTAATGCCAACAGAAGTCGCCCCGATCGCGGCGCACCATACAGCGCCAAGTTGCGGCAACAAAAAGATAAGAAGTAAACCAACGAAAATAATATAAGAGACCTCAATGGCCAGCGCGTAATCGGGTCGTTTTATAAAATCCTTCTGGAGTATTTGTTCCACAACTTCCGCATGGACTTCTACCCCCGGCAGCACTTTATCCAGGGGCGATGACCGCAAATCCAGCAATCCTGCAGCGCTGGTGCCAACAAGGACGATATGCCCTTCAAGAAGCGATTTGTCGACCGTCTGATCGAACACGTCTACCGCGGAAACATAACGCTCGTTGCGGTGACCACTATAGTGGACCCATATCCGCCCAAGCTCATCGGTCGGAATAACAAACTGGCCAACCTTTATTTTTACCAACCCGGTTCGTACGCCGCCCAAGCTTAATTCGTCACTGCCGCCAACCGTTTTGATGACCATGGTCTTGGCGTTCTGCGCCACCCGAAGCGCTTCGACAGACAAGGCCGGATAGAGGCGTATATTTTCGACGCCATCGCCTGTTTTAAAACCAACCACCATCGGGACGCGGCGGACGATACCATCGCTTTCCGGCAACATGTTAAAATTACCGTTCCCATCCGCAGCGGCGGATAACGTCAACAAATTTGCGACGGCGCCGCTATAGGCTTGCACATACGGACGAGCGTCGGGACCGCTAACCGCAAAATTCCCACGTTGCGTCGGAATCCTGGGCGCGTCGCCATTTGTCAACGCAAACCCCGTCACCACACCGCCCAACTTCTTGATGGATTTAGCCAATTGTTCGTCATGATCGGGCATTTTACGAACCCGGTCTCGTACATCCTTAAACGCTGGATCCTGGGGCCACAATTTGACGATATTCTTCGGAGAGGTTCGGTCTGATTCTGAGAACACAATATCGAACGCCACAACTGCGGCGCCCGCCTGTTTTAGACGATAAATCAACTCAGCAATCTTTGTGCGGGGCCAGGGCCACTGACCAATTTTTTCCAAAGAGGCGTCGTCTATGTCAACGATCCGTACGCCAATGCCAGGGTCGTAGACGCGCGGATGCAGCGTATTAAGGCCATCGAACACCCACATTTGCCACTGCTGGAACCATCGCGGCTCTTCAACGCGCACCCACAACGCAGCACACAAAAGGAGCAACGGAAACAATATGTGAATTGAGCGAATAAGCTTGCCGTGCAACGGGACGACCTCCAGGCGTTAGAGGAGAATGGCCGCGTCAAATTACAGCCTGTCGCGATTATGCCACTCGCGTCGCCAAATACAAAATGACTATTAAAGCGTATTTACAAGGCAAACACGGGATCGCGCCGAGCGTTCGCCTAGAACTGAGGTCATGTAAAAAAGGCGACGCCCGGGATAGGTTATGGCAGGTTGAGACCCGTTACAGCGCCGGTACCGGTACCCGTGACGCCGTTAAAGTCGCCACCCACAGAGGCGCCCCCGTTATCAAACTTCAAAGAAGCTGTTGCCGTATCAACCGTGAACATCACAACCGATAAAGTACAGGCGTTGCAATCACCGTCCGAACCAGAACTGACACTATCGGGGAAGCCGCTATCCGCCGCGAGCCCGCCCGCAAGGTCAGCGAAATCAACCTGGCCGAACGCGGAGCCAAAATCATGAACGCCGGCCTTAATATTCTGGAATTGCGCCTGAATGAACTGATCTTCGAAATGGATCGTCATAGAGAAATTAAAGGCAATCCCATTCTGGTTTACGGCGAAGTTGGCTTCCGCGTGATTAAACCCAGAGAACGCGCCCACAACGGCATCAATCGAAACGGGAACACCTCCACCGCCGCCAGGATTTGAAGCGTCGACCGCGTCAAATATTTCCGATGCGCCTTCATCATCCAATTGGCCGACGACATTTTCGGATACAAAGGCGCCGACTTCGGCCCCAAAGTTCCCTGATTCCTGATTTGCCGTGCTTCCGTCAAAGCTATTCGCTTCTTGCGCATTATCGTCGCTGGGCTTGCCGGTTGGTCCGCTTGGCGCCTGAGTCGACAACGGACTCGTGAGCCCTTGCGTTACATCGACCGGCACCGTGAAGGGTCCATAAATCTGGCCGTTCGCCCCCGCCGCAGCGCCCCAGCCTGTCCGTGAAACTCTTACTCCAGAATCGCCTAGTCCCGCGCCGCCAAGTAATTGCGCCAAAGAGCTACCCGCGCTTCGACCAATTTCGGCGCGACTAGAGCCGCCAGAGGAGAAGATAAATTCTCCACCCTTGTCATTGGTGTTGTTTTGACTACCGGGCCCCAACAATACTGCAAAGTCACGAGCTGATTCGGCGCCGGGCGCCAATCCCCGCAAACTTTTGAATAACCGCTCCACGGCAGGGTCCGCAACATCGGAGCGCACCGCGCCCGCTACAATAGTACCCCGAATGCCAATTGTCGCTGTTGGCAGACGAACGGTCATGTCTTCCGGCCGTTTGCGTGCGATTTTACCCGTAATGAAGCGAAATACGCCCTTCGTTACCGACGCTACGACCTTACCGGCATTGGTTGTCGGATCATACACGAATTCGTCGATCGACATTTCGCTGTTTGGGCCGATGGTGAAAATTGTCTCGTCGAGCAACATGATTTGCATGCCGCTATCAGGTCCAGACGCTAATGTATCGCCAAGGAAAATTGATTCACCGCTTTTCACCTTTTTGCCGACAATATTTTGTGCCGCACGCGTCAGAGCGACTTGCCCCCGAACAGCGGCTGCAACACCAGCCTGCTGTTGCGCGGCCAAAGCAGCATTCCCAACGGGAAACGCCAGCAACAGCGCAACGATGGAAGGTAAAGTTATATGGCGTATCATGATAGTATCCTTACCGAACCACTCAAAAATTCCAAACCTTGGTCAACAACGCCTGCGCTTTGATATTCAGGAATTCAAAGCTGACGATATTGGACCGTTGATCGTAAATTTCGCCGCTAATGCTCCAGGTAATATCCTTATAAAAATCGTAGTATTTTTTACCGATGCCGCTTACTTCGGATTCAGAGAGGATGGCGCCAATTGGAGCGCCATACGTCATACGGAAACGGGCGCCGCGATCGTGCCGAACCTGTGGCGCAATCGGATCCGTGACCAAATCTGGAACACGATAACGATTAATATTGAAATCGGCGGACGTTACGAGAAACTTCCCTTTATCCATCAACCAGATATGGCTTATCCCAGCGCTATAGCCAAAGCGATCTTCGGTATCGCCAAACGCAACCTTGCGGTCCCAGCCGAGCGTCACCTTCAAAAGGTTTTTAGCGTCGAGCTTCCAATTAAGCCCCGTTTCAAATTCATAGCGATGACCGTCGAGAT
>JAESSL010000123.1 GCA_016764135.1 Alphaproteobacteria bacterium | reverse complement strand
CCCGCCACAGCGGCCCGCACAGATGAAAGGTCGGTCAAATCGGCTTTGACGAAGGTCTCCAACGGATCGCACTGATCCGGCGCCACCATATCCGACAGACGCAATTCGTATTTACCGGCCAGCTCCTTGCGCAGGAAGGCGCCAACTCCGCCGGCGGCGCCCGTCATCAAAATCTTTTTCATGTCCACTACGACCCTTCTCGTCCAGATCAGTATGTATAGGACCTAATCCGGTTTTCGGAAAAATTCGTCGCGGCGGCGAACCTGATCCAGCAGCGACCAGTCGCCCTGATCGACAACATACCCGTCCGGGTGTGGCGGTCGCGGCTCCATGCCCAGCGAAATCATGACCCGATCGTCGCGGTAATAACATTGCACGGTCAAAGCGGCGATCATATCCGCCGCGCGCCCATGTTCGTCTCGAAAACTCGCAACAATTCCGTCGCGCTGTTCATCGGAAAGATCGCCAAACCCGACGTCATGCGCCTCCCGAGACAGTCCTTCCAAGGTCGACAACGCCGCGATTAACCGAGGGCGTTTACGCTCGGAATCGGTCAGGATCGCCTCCACAATCGCCGCATCCCCCGCGCTGGGGGCGCCATATTCATCGCTTGCGGGAATAATCATATCGGCCAGGATCGAGAGCGTGCGCGTTTCGTCGACCGATAGCGGCGTAGCGTCAAATTCTTCAGTTTTGGTCATCGCTCGTTTCCTCAGTCGAATAAATTAGCCAAACGGATTTTCATCTGGTCCGCCACATAGAGCGCCAGCGCCTGAATGGTGCTGGTCGGGTTCACGCCCGCGCTGGTGACGAAAATACTGCCATCGACGATGAACAGATTTTTCACGTCGTGGCTGCGGCCCCATTCGTTGACGACGGACTTTTTCGGGTCCAGCCCCATGCGCGCGGTGCCCATCAGATGCCACCCTCCCCAGCCAATCGGCGCTTCGCTCAGGATATCGTTTGCGCCGGCGGCTTCGAGAATTTCGGTCGCTCGGGCGACGCCATGATCGAGCATTTTTCGGCTGTTATCGCTCAGCGTATAGTTGATCTTGGGCGCCGGAATCCCATCACCGTCCTTCAAATCCGGGTCAATCGTGACCTGATTGTGTTCTTCCGGCAAATCCTCGCAAACCGCCACCATGCCGGTCACGCGATTATACATCCGGCGAAAGTCCCGATGATGGTCTGCGCCCCAGGGAATGCGTCCGTGTCGCATTCCCGTTTGCGCCGTGCGCACCGGCCCCATGCCGCGCGTGATTTCCAGCGTATAGCCACGCACAAAATCCCGAGCGGCGTCGGTTTCATAAAACTGCTGGCTCCGGATCGCCTTGTTGGGCCCGGCATACCCGTCCAGTTCATCGTCAAACACACCCTGTATCCAAGCATAGGGATGGAACATCAGATTTTTACCGACAAGACCGCTGCTATTCGCCAGACCATCGGGAAACTGTTTTGATTTGGAATTCAACAGCAACCTCGGCGTCCCAACGCCGTTGCAAGCGACCACAACCACATGCGCCTTCAGCTCAACTTCGTCGCCATTGGCGTCGTAATAAATTGCGCCCGTCGCCATGCCCTCGTCATCAACGGTAATTTCCCGCACCCGGCATCGTGTCCGAAGCTCCACCCCTGCGCGCAACGCATGAGGCCAATAGGTAACGTCCGCGCTGCCCTTGGCGCCCTGTGCGCACCCGACGCCGCACGCGCCCAGATTGATGCATTTCGCCCGCCCGTCATAATCCTCGGTAATGATCGCCGTGTCCGACGGCCACCAATGCCAGTCCAGCTTGTTAAAGCCTTTGGCCAGCGTCTCGCCGGATTTACCCAAGGGCAATGGCGGCAATTTATGCGCATTGTTTCGTGGATACGCCGGATCGCCCGCCAATCCCGCAACCCCGGTCATACGGTCGTTCTCAGCGTAATAGGGCGCCAGCGACGCATAATCGAGGGGCCAGTCTTCCGCGACTCCATCAAGGCTCTTCACCTTGAAATCTGACGGATGAAACCGGGGATAATGCCCGGCGTACAAAATTGTACCCCCACCGACGCCGTTAAAATTCGCGACTTTGATCGGCGACTCTGAATCGTTAATCGGGTAATCGGCGGGCATTTTACGTTGATTGGGGCTGATGGCGAAGTCTTCCAGACTCCGCGTTTCCCAGTTTCGGCCCGTGCTGGGATAGGCCAGCGGGTTCATGAGCCCGCCTTGCTCCAGACACACAATATGCATGCGCGTATCCGCCAGACTCCAGGCCATGGCGGCGCCGGACGCGCCCGCCCCAATTATCAATACATCAACGGGTTCTTCAGACATCTACTTGCTTTCCCTGACTTTAAATCTCTTGCTCCATATGCCGAATAATCGCCGCATCAGGCATACATTTTACACTTTAGCGTCAACGCATCGGCGTCGACGTCGGGTTCGTCACAGATCGTCCGAAACCAGATAACGCCGCGCCAGTCTGCCGCCAAAGCAGGATCTAAATCCAGCGGTTGTGTGAAATAATCCTCCAAATACTGCAACGCCCGTCGCTCCAGTTCCACCGCGCGCCCCTTATAAGCGCTTTGAATTGCCTTGTGACGTTGGCGTAACGGGATAGTCTGCTAACATTCCCCAATAGGTTTCAAAGACGCCGCCCTTCAGTGGCAAGGCGCTGAACGACAGGAGTTGGAAACATGAGCGTACTCTCCGAAGACCACGGATTGAAAATTCGCCCGATCAGCAAATTTATTGGCGCCGAGGTTACAGGCGTCGATCTGACCCAGCCGGTTGACGACGCAACGCGGCGCGCGCTGCGCAAGGCTGTGGTCGACAATGTCGCGCTCGTCATCCGCAATCAAAAATTCACGCCAGCGCAATTCGCCACGGCTGCGGAAATCTTTGGCGAGTTGATGCCCGATCAGATCAAGACCAACCTCATCAGAGACCTGCCCATGGTCAGCATCCTGTCCAACTTCGAAAAAGACAGCAACGGCAACCAGGCGAAGACGCCGAAAAACGCGATATGGCATACCGACCACACCAACAAGGAACGGCCGCCGAACTACACATTTCTCTACGCGGTTGAAATCCCGGAGCATGGCGGCGGCACATCGGTCGTCAATATGAATGCGGCCTATGAGGCCTTACCGTCGGACAAACGCGCCGCGCTCGACACGATGAAAACAGCGAATGTACGGGTCAGCAGCGCCCTTCTGGCGACGGCGAATCCCGACACATTGGCGGAGCAAAAAAGACTGACCGCCACACCCATGATGCACCCGCTGATCCGCACTCACCCGGAAAGTGGAAAAAAGGCGATCTGGTTTCATTTGAGCAAAACCGAAAGCGTCACGGGTATGAACGCGCATGAAACTCAGGACTTTCTGAATGAATTGTTGCAGGAAACGATCAAACCTGAATTCGAATACACCCACAACTGGACGCTTGGGGATATGCTCATCGTCGACAATCGATCCGCCATGCATAAAGCGGGCGTGGATTACGATATGAGCCAACACCGCATGCTCTACCGAACCATGGTGATGGGTGACCGTCCTTATTAAGGCTTTGCAGAGCAGCGAGTGTGACAGCGGGGGACGCGAGCAATGACAACGGCTGAAGAAGGCAAGGAACTAACCCGGATCGGGCCCGGTACAATTATGGGTGATCTGATGCGGGAGTACTGGCTGCCCGCCGCCGCATCTTGCGAAGTGGTCTCGGGCGGAGACCCGATGCGATTAATGTTGCTGGGCGAAAAACTGATCGCCTTTCGGGATCAGACTGGCAAGGTCGGCGTGATGGATCACCGCTGCCCGCATCGATGCGCCTCGCTGTTTTTTGGACGTAACGAAGGCGACGGAATCCGGTGCGTCTATCACGGCTGGAAATTTGACGTGGAAGGGCGCTGCACCGACATGCCAAACGTGCCGCCGCATCAGAACTTCAAGGAGAAAGTGACGGCGAAGGCGTACAAGACCGTCGAGCGGAATGGCCTTATCTGGGTTTATATGGGCACAGCCGCAGCGCCGCCAATGCCCGAACTGGAAGCGACGCTTCTACCCGCCGAGGACATGAACGTGACGATGATCCAGCGCGAATG
>JAESSL010000122.1 GCA_016764135.1 Alphaproteobacteria bacterium | reverse complement strand
TCAATACTAACGCCGTCCGGCGCGGCGACATAGCAGAGCAGGCGGCCATTAACGCCCTTCTTTGGTTCAACCGGAAACGTGACGCCTTTTGCGCGCAGCTCGTCGCAAAAGGCCGCTAAGTCGCCATTATACAGAAAGCCGAAATGGTCGGTTCCCCATTCGTTATGGCTGGAATAATCGGAAAATTCCTGCACCTTACGCGGAAGCGCGGGCGCTTCGCCGGGACGTTGCCCGCGAATGATGATTGTCTTGCCGCCCAGTTCGATGAAAATTTGCGGCGCGCCGCGCGCTATTGCGTCTGCGGTAATGTCAGCCCCGAGGATGTCTACGTACCATTGCGCGGATTCTTTCGGCGTCTGGCTTAAAATATGAATGTGGTCGAATTCAAATGCAGGATTACTCATCTTGAACCTCTATTGTGGCCGTCCATTGCTTGACGCTAAGGTAGCGAGCGGCGCCGAAGGCCGTCAATCTCATCAGCACGCCGGACATTCGAATAAATCGTCTCCAAGCGACGGCGTCCATCAATTTTGACACCAGTAATTTTGACACAGGAAATATTGACGAATGGCTCAGGGTACAGCTCAGGAATTTAGTGCGACGACGTTGGGTCTTGCGACCTTTGCGCGAGATACGCAGTGGAATGATATTCCAGAGACCGTCCGCCACGAAGGCAGGCGCTCCCTTCTGAATATATTTGCGACCGCGCTGGCGGGGAGTGGCGAGCCGGCGATTGATAAAAGTCTCGCGGCGCTGGGCTCGTACGCCAGCAACGCGCAATGCGGCATGATTGGCCGACGGGAGCGGGGCGATATGTTGCTGGCGGCGTTTGTAAACGCCATGAGCGCTAATATCTTCGACTTTGACGATACCCATCCCAACACCATCATTCATCCCACCGCGCCGGTGGCGCCCGCGCTGTTCGCCTATGCGGAGACAACGCCGGTGGATGGCCAATCTCTGCTACGGGCGTTTATCCTTGGCGCTGAAATCGAGTGCCGCATCGGCAATTCAGTATCGCCCTCCCACTATGGGCGAGGATGGCATATCACCTCGACCTGCGGCGTTTTTGGCGCGGCGATGGCGATAGGCGTATTGAAAGGTTTCAACCTCGAGACCTTCGCCTGGGCATTGGGCAACGCCGCGGTTCAGGCGGCGGGCATGGTTGAGGCTCTGGGCACCATGTCAAAGAGCATCAGCGTCGGGAATGCGGCGCGCAATGGAATCACATCCGCGCTTTTGGCGGCGGAGGGGTTTTCCGGCCCTGCAGCGCCATTGGATGGCGAACGCGGGTTTGTGACGGTATATTCGGATACGCCCAAACCCGAGGCGCTGTTCGATGGCCTCGGCGAGGTTTGGGAAATTGGCAAGAACACCTACAAGCCCTATCCGGTTGGCGTGGTGCTCAACCCGGTGATGGAAGCCTGCCTGGATTTGCATCAATCGGGCGCCTTTAAAATCGAAGATGTCAGGGAGATCGAGCTCACCGGGCATCCGTTATTGCGGCAGCGGGCAGACCGCCCGGACGTGTCGACGGGACGCGAATCGCAAGTAAGCGCCCAACACGCCATCGCGATCGCCCTGCGGCGCGGGCGGGCGGGGCTGCTGGAATTCAACGATGAGGCGGTGGCGGAGACGGCGCGGGACGGCATTCGTCCAAACCTTAAATTCATCGACGATGAGTCCTACGACATTGAATCTGTTGGTATACGGATCACAACGAATTCTGGTGAGGTGCATACGCGCGATATCGTCGATACGCGAGGTGGGTTTAAAAACCCCATGACCGATCGTGATATTGAGAAAAAGCTGGTTGCCTTAGCGGAATATGGCGGGTTCAATAGAGACGTTCAACCGCTGGTCGATGCAATCTGGTCGATTGATTCTTCAACTGACGCAGCGGAAATCATGAAATTAGCAACGCTCGAATAATCTGTATCGGGCCAGCCTTGTCAATTTCGGCTATCCCATCGGGACGGTCGATTCGAGGCGCATTGAAAGGTGAGTAACATGGATGGATATCAGGCAGGCAACGCCCCGATGCTTTTTCCAGGCGATGACTGGAGCGTCGCGGCGCCGGAAGATCACGGGCTTGATGCGGACAAACTGACGACCGCCGCCGCGGCTGTTGGCGAGATCGCGCGGCGCTATGGTTTTCTGGTGGTCAAAAGCGGCGCCGTCGTGCACGAGACATATTATGAAGGCGACGCCGCCAGTAAATATCACACCTTTTCAATCACCAAAGGCTTCGGCGCGACCCTGATGGGCATTGCGCAGAAAAAAGGCTATCTGGACGTCAAAGACAAGATATCCGATTGGTTGCCGGTCCATCATCCAGACATCAAGGCGGGCGCGACGATTGAGCATGTCATGGCGATGACCGCGCAGGGCGACCCGGAAAATAACGCCTACCAGTATACAAGCGGCCCTGTTCTCAACAGTCTGCCTGCAATTTTGTGGCAGGCGACGGGAAAATCACCGGCTCAGTTTTTTGATGAAGAAGTAGCTGCGCCGCTGGGACTGACGCTCGACTGGCCGCGAAACGCCAAGGGCTGGATGCAAATTGGTAGTCAGGGGCCGATGCAGGTCATGACGGCGACGCACCGCGATGTCGCGCGTCTGGGTCATTTATGGTTGAACAAGGGCGTCTGGAAGGACAACCGACTGATCGATGAAAGTTTTGTGGACGCCGCGCTGACGCCGACTTTTCCCGAGGCGAATAACGCCTATGGGTATCTCTGGTGGCTCAATACGGATGGCAGCCAGTGGCGCGACACCGCGACGCCCGCCAATGTGTTTGAGGGGCGCCGTATTCCCGATGCGCCGGAGAATGTCTTCCTGGCGCTGGGGGCGCGCGGCAAGCATATGTTCGTTATTCCCGATCACGATATGGTCGTCGTTTCCATGGGAGAGACAGACGTGACGCAGCCGCAGGTTCTGGCGATCTGGGCGGCGATTAAAGAGTTTCTGCCGGGGTAGAGCGCTGAACTCAGGTTAGGCGATGAACCCAGATTAGGCGCTGAACATGAAATAGTCTTAATTTGGGGGCGGACAAACTCCGCGCCAGAACGACAAAACGGATCCCGAAGAAATTCGGGATCCGTTTGCCGTTTCGCCTTATGACGCGCGCTGCGATGTCATATCGCAGCGTGCGTTTTTAGTATCAGGTTATCCTTGCAAGCGTTTCAGGAAACCTTCGATCTCAGTGCGTAGCTCAGCCGATTTGTCCGTGAGTTGGGCGGCCGATTGCAGGACTTCTCCTGCTGCGGTGCCGGCTTCTGCGGCGGCTTCCGTCACATCCGTAATATTGGTTGTGACCTCCTGCGTGCCTTCGGACGCTTGCACGATATTACGTGAAATTTCCTGGGTCGCCGCGCCTTGCTCCTCGACGGCGGAGGCGATACCCGAGGTGATTTCATTGATTTGACCAATCGTGCTGCGGATGTTGTCGATCGCCCTCACGGTTTCTTTGGTGACCGTCTGGATATTATTGATCTGTGCGGAGATGTCTTCTGTCGCACGCGCTGTTTGATTGGCGAGCGATTTCACTTCCGAGGCAACCACCGCAAACCCTTTACCGGCGTCTCCGGCGCGGGCGGCTTCGATTGTGGCGTTCAGGGCCAACAGATTGGTTTGGCCCGCGATGTTATTAATCAACTCCACGACTTTGCCAATTTTTTGTCCCGCCGCGGCGAGGCTCTCAACCGTGGCGTTCGTCCGCTCCGCTTCATCCGACGCCGCTTGCGCGATTTCTGTCGAATTCACGACCTGTCGGCTGATTTCTGTAATCGAGCTGGAAAGTTGTTCCGCCGCACTGGCGACAGTCTGAACGTTGGTGGACGCCTCTTCCGAGGCGGCGGCCACGGCGGCGGATTGTTGACTGACGCGATCCGCCGCGCCCGACATAACTTGCGCGCTGGTGTCCAGTTGACCCGCTGCGGTCGCCACGAATTCAGCGACGCTTTGAACCGAAATTGCGACAGAAATCGCTTCGTTCTTCTGCTCGGTAATGTTGACCGCGTTTTTTACGACTTTGTAGGGACGCCCATCAGCGTCAATCACCGGGTTGTATGACGCTTGAATCCAGACACCGTCGCCGTTTTTATGAATGCGTTTGAATTCACCCGACTGAAATTCACCATTGCGGAGTCTTTCCCAAAACTGACGATATTCGGGGCTGTTTCGATAATTAGCCTCTACAAATATGCTATGGTGCTGACCTTTAATTTCTGGCAGTAAATAGCCAAGGGTATTCAAGAAATTTTCGTTGGCGGAAATGATTGTGCCATCCAACTCAAATTCGATTAACGCCTGTGAGGCGCCAATGCCATTCAGCATTTCAATCATTTTCGAAGCTTCTGTTTCGTTTTTAAGCG
>JAESSL010000121.1 GCA_016764135.1 Alphaproteobacteria bacterium | reverse complement strand
CTCAGGGCGGCGCAGGCCTGCTGCACCAGATCGCCGCCGCGATGGAGATCCTCTTCCGGGGCGACGAAGCTGGCGCGAAAATAGGGCGAGAGCCCATAGGCGACGCCTTGCACTACCGCCACGCCGACCGAGTCGAGCAGATACATGGTGAAGTCGGTGTCGTTTTCGATAATTTTACCGTCCGGGGTGCGCTTGCCCAGCGTGCCGGCGCAGGAGCAAAAAATATACATCGCGCCTTCCGGCAGGTCGCAGCTCAACCCTTTTGCGGCGCTCAGTTTTTCAAATAGGATGTCGCGTCGGTGCTGAAGGTTGGCGGTGCGTTCCTTTAAAAATTCCTGAGGGCCTTCCAACGCGGCGATGGCGGCGGCCTGCGCCACGGCGCTGACGCCGGACGTGCTTTGCGACTGCATCTTGCACATATTGGCGATAATTTCGGCAGGTCCGCCCGCGAACCCCAGACGCCACCCGGTCATTGAATAAGCCTTCGAGACGCCGTTGCAGGTTACGGTGCGGTCGTAGAGTTTAGGCTCGATCTGGGCGAAGGTCGTGAATTCGCGGCCATCAAAGATTAAATGCTCATAGACGTCGTCGGACAAAATGTGAACATGCGGGTGTTTCAACAATACGTCGGCCAGCGCGCGCATTTCATCGGGAGAATAGACGGCGCCGGTGGGATTGCTGGGCGAGGAGAACATCAGCCATTTGGTGTTCTCGGTGATCGCTTCGTCCAGTTGCTCGGGCCGCATCTTGAATAGATTATTTTGTCCGCAATGCACGATGACGGGCGTGCCGCCGGTCAGTTGCACCATATCTGGATAAGACGCCCAATATGGCCCGGGGATAATGACCTCGTCGCCTTGCGAGACCGTCGCCATCAGAGCGTTGAAGAGAATTTGCTTGGTTCCTGCCCCGGCGGTCAATTGATCGAGCCCGTAATCCAGCCCGTTATCTCGTTTGAATTTCAGTTGGGCTGCTTCGCGCATCGGCTGGGTGCCGTTGATCGGGGTGTAGCGAATTTCGTTTTTCCCCATTAGCTCAATAACCGCCTGGTTGGCGTGATCGGGCGTCGGGAAGTCGGGCTCGCCGGCGGTCAGCTTTATGATGTCCCGGCCTTCGGCCTGCAACTCGCGGACGCGCGCGGACGCCATTTGACTGGGAGAAGGCTTGAAGCGGCTCATCCGTGGCGCGAAAAAATCCATAATCTGTTCCTTAATCTCGATACGTTACGCCCGATGGGCGGGATGTGGAGCGGTTAATAGGCGTCATTTCCGGAGGCTTCGCCGTCCGGCGGCCAGGCGGCGACGCCGTCTTCCAGGGGAATTTCGAGGCTCCGCAACAATTGCGAAAACATGGTCCAGTTGCCAATCGCCACGACCATTTCAATCAATTCAACCGGGCCCCCGATATTGGCGGCGCAGTCGGCCCAGGTCGCATCGGACACTTTACCATCCTTCAGCGTCTCATCCACCGCCGCCAGGACCGCCCGGTCGGCGGGCGCCAGAGACTCAGCATTTTCCCAATCGCGAACCGCAAGCACGTCTTCGGCGGGCAAGCCGACATGGCCCGCGATCCGCCAATGTTGCGTCCATTCATAGTTGGAGCCGGTAACCCAGGCGATGCGCATGATGATCAGTTCGCGCAGCCGCGCATCCAGTTTTTTGCTCGTGAAGAGCAATGTCGTGAGTAATTCGGTAATGGATTTGGTTAATTCCGGATGGCGCAGCAAAACGCGATAGACGCTGAGCGGCGCCATGGATTCGCGAATGCCGATCGCCCGCGCCGCCGCGACCGCCTCTTCCTCCGACAACATCACAATGCGATCCGCCATTCTGACCTCCCGATACAGCACAAAGCCCGGTTCAGTTGTCTCCGCTATCGAAGAAACGCCGCAGGCCCTTGGAAATTACCAGCAACGGGTGGGGCTTTCAAATTGTGTCTCCCCTGGCGCAGATTGTGTGTACGATTATTTTAGTCCGGACATTTCCGTCTTGCAGATTTTTGGCGTCAGGATTATTGGTAGAAACAGGGATTTATCGGAAAACGGCGACATTTTAAGCTGCTTTTCGATGTCCTGAGGCTTTGAATTTGAATTCACAGGGGGAATGAGACATGCATCTTGATGGAAAAACAGCAATCGTAACCGGCGCCGGTCGTGGCATCGGGATGGAAATCGCGTTCCTGCTCGCTAAAGAGGGCGCCATTGTCACGGTCAATGATCCGGGCGTGGGGCGTGGGGGCGAGGAAATTTCCGAGACGCCCGCGCAGGAAGTCGTCTCTGAAATTATCGCCGCCGGCGGCAAAGGCGATGCGAATACGGATTCCGTCTCCGACTATAAAGGCGTGGGCCGCATGATTCAAAAGGTCGTCGACGACCACGGCAAAATTGACATTATTGTTAATTCAGCCGGATTATTGCGCGAGCGCATGATCTGGAACATGACGGAAGAAGACTTTGATCTCGTCATCGACGTGCATCTTAAAGGCCATTGGAACATGTGCCATCACGCGATCAAGCACATGCGCGGCGCCAAGTCCGGGCGGATCGTGAATTTTTCGTCTGACGCCTTTAAAGGCTCAGTCGGGCAGTGCAATTACAGCGCCGCCAAGGCGGGCATCATTGGGCTGACGCGCTCCATCGCCAAGGAAACCAGCCGTTATGGCATTACCGCCAACGCCATTTGCCCATCCGCGGATACGCGCATGACCATCAATGACGCGGTCATCGCAAACCGGCAACGTAAACTGGAAACAGGGTTGATTACACAGGAAGAATTTGATCGGGCGAGCCGTCCGCGCGGCCCGGAATATATCGCCCCGATGGTCGCTTATCTGTGCACCGAACAGGCGCTGGATATCAACGGTCACGTTTTCCATGTCGAGCGGGGACGTATCCATAATTACCATTTTGGCGAAGAGCTGAAGGCCTTGCATAAAGGCGGCGACGGGTTGTTTTCGATCGACGAGTTGATCGAGGATATTCCCGGCTCGATCATGAGCGAAGTGCCTCGGGTTGCGCCGCCCTTTGAAGCCGCCGGGTAAGCGTTAAATCGCGTCCGCGAATACTGACCGAGTCGCGCCCTATACGGGCGTGGCCCGGTCGTCCGGCAGATAAAACCCCGTGCGTTTCAAATGTCGTGGTTCTTGTGGCGGAAACGGCGTGCGGCGGTGCATGACGGATGTGTTGTCCCACATGACCACATCGCCGGTTGTCCATATATGACGATAGAGATGCGCCGGCTGAGTGGCGTGTTCGATCAGCGTCGCTATCAGGTTGAGGCTCTCGTCTTCGTGCAAGGCGCCAATTGATTTGAGGTGTAACGGGCTAAGATAAAGGGACTTCCGATCCAGATAGGGATGCGCGCGAAGGATGGGGTGGGCGCAATCCGGGATGCGGGCGCGTTCTTCAGCACTGAGCGGTTTTTCCCGCATCTTGGGGCGCGGCTCGGCGGAAAAGACGGCGGTGACGCCCTCCAGACGTGTGCGTAAATCCACCGGCAGGCTGGCATAGGCGCCCGCGAGGTCGGCGAAATGGGTCTCGCCACCGGTTCGCGGCGCTGCCACGCCGTAGAGGATGGTGCCGAAGACCGGCTTCGGCGTGTAACTTT
>JAESSL010000120.1 GCA_016764135.1 Alphaproteobacteria bacterium | reverse complement strand
TCTACGCTTGAGGTCAGTGTCTCCGGAGTGGCCGACACGCCGACCCTCTCGGTCGACGCCGCGATTGGGATTGAAGATTCAGCAATCACACTCGACATCACCTCGGCGCTTTCTGATGCGGACGGATCAGAGGCCCTGTCGTTGACTGTCAGCGGCATCCCCGACGGCGCAACTCTCTCCGCCGGAACACTCAACGCCGACGGCTCCGTCACCCTCACACCCGACCAGCTCGATGGCCTGACGATAACGCCGCCCTCTGACAGCAGCGCAGACTTCAACCTTACAGTCACCGCGACTTCCTCCGAGAACGGAACGACTGCAACGACATCTTCTACGCTGGAAGTAAGCGTCTCCGGCGTCGCCGACACGCCAACCTTGGCCGTATCTTCTTCAACCGGCGCTGAAGACAGCGCCATCGCCCTCGACATCACCTCGGCGCTTTCTGACACAGACGGATCAGAAACCCTGTCGCTGACCGTCACCGGCATCCCCGACGGCGCAACCCTTTCCGCCGGAACACTCAACGCCGACGGATCCGTCACGCTCACACCCGATCAGCTCGACGGGCTCACGATAACGCCGCCCGCCGATTTTAACGGTACATTCTCAATCCAAATTAAGGCCGTTTCAACCGAATTAGATACGGTGACAGCGCGACGAGCACATCCAGCCTTATCATAGACGTAACGCCCGTACCCGATGGCGTGGACCTCATCGGCACGCCACGATCCGACACCCTGACCGGCGGGAGCGGCGACGATACAATTTCCGGCCTTGGCGGCAGCGACAGCCTTTCAGGTCAGGCCGGAAACGACATTATCGACGGCGGGTCCGGAAACGACGTCATCTTTGGCAACGCCGGCAATGACACCCTCATCGGTGGATCCGGCAAGGATCGCCTTTTTGGCGGCGATGGCGATGACGTCCTCGACGGCGGCAAAAGCAACGACGTTTTATCTGGCGGCGACGGCGACGACACCCTGAGTGGCGGCGACGGTCGTGACGTGCTGAATGGCGGCGCCGGGGATGACCAACTTAGCGGAGACAAGGGCAACGACACGCTGCGAGGCGACGCCGGTGCGGATAGTCTCATGGGCGGCTCCGGCAGAGATCAGCTTTTCGGCGGCGACGACAACGACGTCCTGGACGGCGGCAAGGACAATGACCGCCTGTTCGGCGAAGATGGAAACGACGTCCTTTTAGGCGGTAAGGGCAGTGACCAACTATCCGGGGGTGATGGCGATGACACCCTGAGCGGCGGCGACAACAATGACCGGCTTTCCGGCGGCGCGGATAATGACATTCTGGACGGCGGCTCGGGCAAGGACCGATTGTTTGGCGATGCCGGGGACGACATCCTGGACGGTGGGTCGGGCGACGATCGTCTGTTCGGAGGCGATGGCGACGACACGCTTAGTGGCGGCGAAGGTCGCGATGTGCTCGACGGCGGCGCTGGCAATGATCTGTTCATTTTTCAAGAATCGCAGGGTCGCGATGTTGTGCATGGTCGGGACGGATGGCTGGATACGATCCGACTGGAAGATCAAAACGGCGACAGCCCAGACGAAAACAGTTGGGAAATTGATCTGCGCCGCGGTTCCATCGAAGAAGAAATGGATAACTATATCGAACTCTCCAACGACGCCTCCGGCACAATCACTTTCAGCGACGGCAGCGAATTGGTGTTCGACGGCGTCGAACGTATTGAATGGTAGGTCTGACCGTCCTATTTCAAAGGGCGATGCAGGCTGGTTCAAAGAACGATGCAGGCTGGCATTGCATTCCCGAAGACATTTTGAAACAGTCGCTCAGGGCGACCCTCATCGAATAAACAGGAGCAGCGCACGGTGCTAAAATGGATGTTTGGCGGCAAGAAAAAGTCGCAACAGAAAGCCGCGCCGGATTACGAACAATCCAAACAAATTTCGGCGACAGGCGACGCCAAAGCGCGACAGAAACTGGCGGCGCATGAAGGGCTGCAGCCTGAGTTTCTGTATTATTTCGCCACGGACAAAGCGCCCGAAGTACGCCGAAGCGTCGCCGCCAACACCAGCACGCCCCTGCAAGCAGACGTCATCCTGTCCAGGGACCCTGACGAGCAGGTGCGTAGCGAACTTGGACGCAAAATCGGCGCCTTGTTGCCGGATTTATCCGAGGC
This sequence comes from Alphaproteobacteria bacterium, assembly GCA_016764135.1. Lineage (GTDB taxonomy): Bacteria > Pseudomonadota > Alphaproteobacteria > UBA8366 > JABJJH01. The sequence goes on along the minus strand of JAESSL010000120.1, from coordinate 4,051 downwards.
GCAGGGTGATCGGGTTAAGATCCTCATCCATCAAATAGTCGAAACCTTGGCGAAAGATGAGATGCCCCGCGTCAGGGCGGTGATCGCCGAGGAGATCAAACTGCTTGATAATATTCCGCCTCGCATCGCCAAAATGCTGGCGGAAGACGCCGAAGCGCAGGTTGCAGCGCCGATTCTGCAGTACTCCCCCCTGCTTTCCGGCGACGATATTCTGGAAATTGTATCGGAAAGTCTCAACGCAGAATCGCTGGTCGCCGTCGCTCGGCGCGATAATATTGAGGAGAACGTCGTTCGGGCCGTTATCGAGAGCGACGAAACCTTGGCCATTACCGCCTTGCTGGAAAATAAAACCGCGCTTATCGGGGATTCCCTGATGGACAAGATCGTAGACTTGGCGGAACCGCGCAAGGACATGCATGAACCTCTGGTCTCTCGCGGCGGCCTGTCCTCAAGTTTTGTCCAACGCATCGCCGGATTTGTAAGCGCGAGCCTTCTGGATCCACTCATCAAAAACAACTCACTCGTTGATGATGAGTTGGCCGAAAAATTGCGGGAGTCGGTCGCAAAGCGATTAACGGAAGAAACGCCAGTTGAGGAAGACCGCAAGAGACCCGAACCTCAACCCCTACCAGATTTTGGCGGCGAAGAGGCGCCCGAATTTACGCGCGCAAAACAAATGCACGAGAAAGGCGAGCTTACGGCGAAAGTGTTTCGCGCCGCACTGGAGAAAGGCGAAACCCTGTTTCTTGCATATGGCTTGTGCATGGCTGCCGATGTCCCAGCAAAAAGCATCGAAAAAGTATTTGAAACGCAAAATGCGAAATCAATCATGGCGATCGCATGGCATTGTGAACTCGGCGTCGAATTCGCCGTCAATTTACAGCGTGATATCTGGGAAATCCCCGAAGTCGATATCGTTCAGGCAGATGAAAATGGCGGCTATCCAATGTCGGAAGCCAACCTTGAGTGGGCCTATAGCATCCTCAAGGAATAGCGTTCAGTGTTTGGCATTTGAACCTTATGCCCGTTATGATGGGGAAGTGCGGCCACGTCATAACGCCCGGCGCTCGGCCTACCCCTAAATGCCTGCTTGTTGCAGCGGCGCCCATCCTGTGGCGTCACAAGTGTTCTGGAAAATTTCGTAAAAGAACCTGTTCACGCCCCACCGCATAAGGAAACCAGAATATGGACTTTGGAATATTTTTAGCGACGCAGTGGCCGGAACAAGCCAGCCTGAATCAGGAAATTGATAATTTGGCGGCGCAGGTCAGGACCGCGAAGGATAATGGTTTTACCTCCATCTGGGTGGGGCAGCATGTTTTAACCCGTCCGCTACAAATGGTGCAGACCGTGCCGCTCATCGCCCGGTTGGCGGTCGAGGGCGAAGGCATGACGTTTGGCTCCTGCATTACCCTTTTGGGCATGATGAACCCGATTATGGTGGCGGAAGAAGCCGCCAGCCTCGACTGGATCACTGGCGGAAAATTCGTTCTCGGCGCCGGAATCGGGTATCGGAAAGAAGAATTTGAGTCGATGAACGTCGCCTTCGAAGATCGCGTCGGCAGGTTTGAAGAAGCAATTCCCCTGATCCGACGATTATGGTCCGAAGAATGGGTTACGCATAAAGGCGACCATTTCACCGTCAATAACCTTGGCGCGGGCATTCGCCCCCACAACGGCGAAAGTCTGCCAATCTGGATCGGTGCGCAGGTCCCACGCGCTGTGCGCCGTGCGGCTCGTATGGGCGATGTCTGGCTGCCCTCGCCAACCCCTGATCTCGGCGTCCTGGAAGAATACTTCAAGATTTATAATAAGGCCCGCACGGAAGCGGGGCTGGCGCCGCCCAAGGGCCAACCACTCATTCGGGAGTGCTTTATCGGCGCCACCCGTGACGCTGCAATGAGCGCCGCCCGAGGCCCGCTATTGGCGAAAATTGAATCATACGCCTCCTGGGGCGAAACCGGCAGCACAGGGAGTGACACCAGTCTGGCCGACGGTTTTGACGACTTCATGGCGAACCGTTTTATTGTCGCCGATGAAGCGGAGGCCCTGGATGAGTTTACGCGATACAAAGAGCAGTTCGGCATTGAGCACATGATTCTGCGCATTCAATGGCCCGGACTGGCCCAGTCTGATGTCATCGATTGCATCAAACGACTAGGCAACGTCGTCGCACGCCTTAATTAAAAACACTGAGCTTCAGGTCCGGGGAAAACTGTCTATGTCTATGAATGATCCACTCAATACGCTTCTTCAATCCGGCGTCGAACAAGGCCAAGTCTTTGGCGTCGCCGCTGCGGTGACGGACCGCGATGGCGTGCTCTACGAAGGCGCTTTTGGGGAGCGCGCCCTCGGCGGCGGCGTCTCCATGACGACCGACACCGTTGGATGGATCGCCTCCATGACCAAAGCCATCACGGGCGCTGCAATCATGCAGCTTGTCGAGCAAAACCGTCTCGATCTGGATGCGCCCGCCAGCCAATGGGCGCCTTATCTGGGTGAAGTACAGGTATTGGATGGTTTCGACGATAGCGGAGCCCCTGTCTTACGCGCGCCAAAAACGCCCATCACGTTGCGACATTTGCTGACCCATTCCGCCGGGTTTGGCTACGCCAACTGGAACGAAGACTTAAAACGCTATAGCGACCACGTTGAACTTCCTCTTGCCAATACCGGCGATATAAGGGGGTTGATGACGCCGCTGGTTTTCGATCCTGGCGAACGTTGGCTGTACAGCATCAGCATCGACTGGGCCGGAAAAATACTCGAAAAGGTCACCGGGCAATCTTTGGGCGCCTATTTCGACAAAAACATTTTCCAGCCCCTTGGCATGACGAGTTCCGGCTTTAAAATTTCACCCGACATGCGCGCCCGAATGGCGAAGGTTCACCGTCGGCAAGACGGCGGCCTTGTCGTCACCGACACTGAACTGAAACAGGACCCACCGTCGGAGCTGGGCGGCGGCGGTCTGTATTCAACCGTGGAAGATTATCTTAAATTCGTCCGCATGATCCTGAATGAAGGCCAGGGTGACGAAAACAGAATTTTGGCGGTCGAGACCGTGCGCGCGATGTCGAAAAACCAAATGGGCGATTGCCGCGTCTGCATGTTGCCGACCACGAATCCCGGCGTCACGCTGGATGCGGAATTCTTTCCGGGACTGGAAAAAACCTGGGGCCTGACCTTCATGATCAACAACGAAACCGCGCCGACGGGACGCTCCGCAAACAGCCTCGCCTGGGCCGGGCTCGCAAACTCCTATTACTGGATCGACCCGACAAAGGGCGTCGCGGGGGTTTACCTGACGCAAATTCTGCCCTTCGTCGATGAGCAGGCGTTATCGCTTTACCTCGACTTTGAAACAGCGGTTTACGACAATTTATCATGACGATGCGCGTCGCCTGCATCGGTGAATGTATGCTTGAATTGAGCGGGCGCGACGTTCAGGCAATGGCGTTGTCCTATGGCGGAGATACGCTCAATACGGCGGTGTATCTGTCACGGTTGGGCGTCGAGGTTGAATACGTCACCGCGCTTGGCGATGACCCGTATAGCGACTGGATGATTGATCAGTGGCGGCGTGAAGGCGTCGGCGTCGCCCTGACGCTTCGCGCGGAAGGCCGAACGCCGGGGTTATACGCGATCCGCACCGACGATGCCGGGGAACGGCAATTCTTTTATTGGCGCGACCAGGCGCCGGCGCGAGACCTTTTCGCCTTACCGGGCAGCGAGGAGATTCGCCAAAAACTTGAAAAGTTCGACTACATTTATTTGAGCGGAATCTCCCTGTCCCTGTACTCGCCGGATCAATTACGCCGACTGTATGAAACATTGGACGCCGCTCGGTCCGCAGGCTGCAAAGTCGTATTCGATACCAATTATCGCCCGCGAGGATGGCCAAACGCCAAGGCGGCGCGGCGAACAATCGACGACCTGTTGGCGCGCGTCGACATCGCAACGCCAACCTTCGAAGACGACCAGCAGGTTTTCGGCGACGCAACGCCAGAGGTTTGCGCTGACAGGCTACACGCTGCCGGAATTGGCGAGGTCG
>JAESSL010000119.1 GCA_016764135.1 Alphaproteobacteria bacterium | reverse complement strand
TTATCCTCCGGCGTCGTTTTCCTGATTTCCTCCGGTCTAGCGATCTTCGGCCTCGACGTTGCGAGCTGGATCGATATCCCACGCGACGAACCGGCGACGATAATCGCCAAACAAATTGTTAGCGTTTTATGGTGGATGGCGTTAGCGGCCCTGTCCATTCGCGCAGCGGATTTGTTCATCTGGCGCGGCGTTTTACGAAGCCAGCAGGTTCCGAAACTTCTCAAAGACGTTGTCGGCGCGCTGTTTTATCTGATTGCGCTATTCGCCATCGTCGCACTGGTCTTCGATCAGCCCGTGACCGGGTTGCTGGCCACGTCCGGCGTTGTCGCCGTCGTACTGGGCTTCGCGCTGCAAAATACGCTGGGCGATGTGTTTTCCGGTATCGCGCTCAATATGGAACATCCCTACCGTCAGGGAGACTGGATCGAGCTGGATAACGGCTTTGAAGGCGAAGTGGTCGAGGTCAACTGGCGCGCCACGCATCTGCGCAGCCGCGACGACACCGATATCGTGCAACCCAATTCCAGCATGGCGACCGCCCGCATCATCAACTACCACTACCCGACCAAACGATACGCCTTTAACGTACAGCTCCGACTCGATTATCAATTGCCGCCCTCTCGCGCCAAGGCGATTTTGATGGCTGCGGCGCTGGCGTGCGACGCTGTCGTCGATGATCCGGCGCCCATTCCCCGCGTCTGGAACTTCGAAGACTCGACCGTTTTGTACGACCTCAAGGTATGGGTTGAAGATTTTTCGCAACACCCGAACCATGTCGATGCGGTGTATAGCAAAATTTGGGAACATCTGCGTTGGGCGGGCGTCAGCGTCGCGTATCCGCAGCGCGACATACATTTGTATCGAAGCGTCGAACGGGATCAAACCGCATCGCTTGCGATCAACGAGTTACTGCGCCGAATCGATTTATTCGCCTCGCTTGAGGGCGATGAGCTGGCGGATCTGGCGCAGCGCACAAACATGATGCATCTGCGCCCCGACAACCATGTGGTTGAGCAAGGGGAATCCGGATCGTCGCTCTATATAATCGCCGAAGGACTGCTGGCCGTCCGCGTCCGGTTTGAAGACGGTACGGAAAATCAGGTCGCGACGGTGGGTCCTGGCGACTTCTTTGGAGAAATGTCACTCCTGACGGGCACGACCCGTACGGCGACTGTCGTCGCGCTGACAGAATCCATCATTTATGAAATCAAGAAATCGCAGATGGAGCCAATCCTGAAAGCCCGCCCGGAAACAGCCGATCTTCTGGCTGCATATCTGGAACGCCGCCGGGAAGCGACCCGGATCGCCGCCGATGATTCACACGCATCCAACGCCCGGTCCGGCGCGGCTAAAAGAAATTACACCGAACAATTGGTCGGGCGGATTCAAACTTTTTTTCAGCTATAGATCCCGACACTTGATCCAAACGCGCGGTATCAGGCCTCCAGCGCGGCGACGCCGGGCAATTCCCGCCCCTCGAGCCATTCCAAAAACGCGCCGCCCGCCGTTGAGATATAGGTGAAATCGTCAGACACGCCCGCTTGCGCCAACGCGGCGACCGTATCTCCACCGCCCGCCACCGATACCAAACCACCTGATGCGCTTAACGCAGCGGCGCCTTTCGCGACCGCAACCGTGGCGGCATCGAAAGGCGGCGTTTCAAAAGCGCCCAAGGGCCCATTCCAGACCAGCGTTTTGCAATTTTCCAACCGGCTCAAAATCACCGCAACGCTCGCAGGTCCGAAATCAAGGATCATCTGGTCCGCCGGCGCCGCATCGGCGGCAACGGTCTCGGACGCCGCACCCGCCTTAAACTCCCGCGCGACAACGACGTCTTCCGGCAAAATGATGTCACACCCGGATGTCGCTGCCTTGGCGAGAATCGCCCGCGCCGTATCGGCCAGATCTTTTTCGCACAGACTGGCGCCAATTTCGTGGCCTTGCGCATACAAAAATGTATTGGCCATACCGCCGCCAATAACCAGAACATCCACTTTGTCCACAAGGTGCCCAAGGACATCCAGCTTGCTGGAGACCTTGGCGCCGCCAACAATCGCCGCGACTGGCCGTTGTGGGTTCTCCAGCGCCGCCGTCAACGCCTCCAGCTCCGCCTGCATGTTTCGTCCTGCCGCACAGGGCAGCAGCCCCGCCAGCGCCTGGGTGGACGCATGCGCGCGATGCGCGGCGGAAAACGCGTCATTCACATAAACATCGCCAAGATCCGCCAGGGCGCGCGCAAAATCGGGGTCATTCGCCTCTTCACCCGGATGAAACCGTAAATTCTCCAACAACGCGACATCGCCCGGCGCCATGGCGTCCACAACCGCCGCCGCCGCCGCGCCGACACAATCCGAAGCGAAAGTCACACGAAGCTCCGGCAGCGCCGCTTTCAACGCCGCAGCCACCGGCGCCAGCGACATCTCGGCGACGACCGCGCCCTTGGGTCGCCCAAAATGCGACAGGACAATGACCTTGTCGCCAGATTCCGAGAGCTCCTTTATCGTTGGGAGCAATCGATCAATCCGCGTCGCGTCACTCACCGCGCCATCGCGCATGGGCACATTCAAATCGCCCCGCAGCAAAACGCGTTTTCCGTTGGCGTCGATATCGTCTAACGTCTTGAACATCGCTAGTTCCATTTTTTTTGACAAGGTGAAAAGCACCGCTTCCCCTACCCGAATTTTCCCGAATTCGCAACGCGCCTGATTTCATTTCGACGTTTTATGAGGCGCACGGCATATAAGCCTTACGGCGCCGACGCGTCTGGGCTAGGTTGGCGGCATGGGGGACAGAGGATCAAATCAGTGTTGAGTGATGCGCAACATGAAGCAATGGCGGTCTGGCTGCGCGATGTCGAGGGCATCACGCCCGAGGCGGACGAAATCGTCCAATCCGTTAAATCGCTGGACCATTATATTGAAAGCTGGGGCGAGCCGCAGGAGCGAAAGCAACTTGCCGATGGCAGCCCTTTGTTAATCTGGCGCGGTCCCGGCTACGGGTTCTGGATTGCGGAATTTGGGGACGCGCGCGGCGCGGCGGTATTTTGAGCACGGAAGAACACAGACGCGCATTGCGCGAAACCGGGTTTTGGGGTCGCGCAGCAGCCGGATGCTTGTTTGTGTCGACCCAATCCGGACGCATTCTCATCCCGCACCGGTCTGACCAATGTCAGCAGCCAAACACATGGGGCACCTGGGGCGGCGCGGTGGATGCTGGTGAAACGCCCCTTGACGCCGCCCGACGCGAGGTTCACGAAGAAGCGGGATACCATGCGCCGGTCACGCTTACGCCGCTCTACGTTTTTCGGCATGAATCCGGGTTCGCCTATCACAATTTTCTGGCGGTGGTTCAGCACGAGTTTGCGCCGACTCTCAACTGGGAGACTCAGGCCTTTGACTGGTTCACCTTCGGCGAGTGGCCCGAGCCCGCGCATTTCGGATTAACCGCCCTGCTGGACGACCCCGACAGCCACGCCATCATCAAAGCCGCGTCAAACGGCGATCCTGTCGCATAAGGCCCGCCCTCTTCCGCGCCACGTCTCAGGTGCGCGCGGGCTGGCCCCGTTCATATTGCTCTGGAATAAAAGGCCGGTCGACGCCCAACGCGTCGGCGGCGTGCC
>JAESSL010000118.1 GCA_016764135.1 Alphaproteobacteria bacterium | reverse complement strand
GCGTGTCGGGGACATTGGTAGGACTGCGGCGAATTGATGCGCACCTACAATGAAAGCTCTCCTGTGAAAGGCGAGGGCTTTCCTCCAATTTTGATGCGCCGAACGCTCAGCGCATCAAAATATTTGTCCATCAGGCGGCGGCCGCTTCCTTGATCAAGTCGGCGGCGCGTTCGGCGATCATGATGACCGGCGCATTTGTGTTGCCGGAAACCAGAGTCGGCATGATGGACGCGTCGACCACGCGAAGCCCTTCGATCCCATGCACCCTTAGGTGATCGTCAACGACCGCCATCGTGTCATTGCCCATTTTACAGGTGCCGATGGGGTGAAAAACGGTTTGGCCATTGTCGCGGGCGAATTGCAGCCAGTCTTCATCGGTCTGGATCTCGTCGCCGGGCGTCATTTCATAGGCGCGGTATTTGTCCATCGCCGGATTCTCAACAATCTGGCGCGCCAGTTTCATTCCCGCGATCAGGGTCGTGCGATCCAGTTCTTCCGAGATGAAATTGGGTCGGATCGCCGGGGCGTCGGACGGTTCTGCGGATTTAACATGGATCGAGCCTTGCGAATCCGGCCGTAACTGGCACACGGCCATCGTCATGCCGGGTTCTTTGTCGAGTGTTCGGTCCGTGGTTGACGCGTAGCTGGCATGGGCGAAATGGTATTGAATATCGGGGCCGGCGACTTCGGGGCGGGTCTTGACGAAGCCGAACCCGATACCCGCTGTCAGGGTCAGAATGCCTCGGTTTTGCGTGTAATATTTGAACAGCCCTTTCAGCAAAGAAAAACCGCGCGTCTGTTCATTCAAAGTGTTTTTGGTTTTGACTCGCCAGTTCATGCGCGGCGTGAAGTGGTCGCGGAAGTTTTCGCCGACGCCTTTCAATTCGTGCTGAATTTCGAGGCCAAGGGACTTCAACAACTCCGGTTGGCCGATCCCGGAGAGTTCCAGTATTTGCGGCGATTGAATAGCGCCCGCGCATAACAGCACTTCGGCGCCGGCGGTCGCGGTGCGGGGCTGACCGTTTACCCTATAGGCTACGCCGGTAGCGCGTTTGCCATCCAGAATCACGCGCTCCGCAAGGGCGTCGGTTTCAATGTGAAGGTTGGGTCGATTTTTGGCCGGGTCCAGAAACGCCCGCGCGGTGCTCCACCGTTTGCCGTCGCGCTGCGTGCATTGGTAATATCCAAAGCCCTCCTGATCACCGTCATTGTAGTCTGAATTGCGCGGGAAGCCTTCAGCTTCGCCCGCGTCGATAAAGGCGTCGATAATTTCGTGGCGTTCATACATATCGATGACGGTGAGAGGGCCGTCGGCCCCGCGCGCATCATCGCCGCCGCGTTCAAAATTTTCCGATTTCTTGAAGTATGGCAACACGGATTCATACGACCAACTGCGATTGCCCAACTGAGACCACATATCGTAATCCATAGGTTGGCCGCGTACATACAACATGCCGTTGATGGAGCTTGAGCCGCCCAGGGTTTTGCCGCGTGGAATGGGAATGCGCCGACCGTTGACGTTATCTTCGGGTTCGGTTTCAAAGCACCAGTTGAAGCGCTTGTTGTTGAGCAGCTTGCTGAAACCAGCGGGGATGTCGATCCACATATTTTTGTCCCGTCCACCCGCTTCGAGCAACAGAACTTTATGGGCGGGGTTTTCACTCAACCGGTTGGCGAGGACGCAGCCTGCGGAGCCTGCGCCAACGATAATATAATCATAATCCGCCATTTTGAGTTCCCCCGGAAATATAACGTTCGAATAGGTTTCTACCGGCACGAATACAGGTTGGACTGGCGATCAGCAAGCTGCGCCCCGTGTGGGGTGACGTAGGGCCGCGCCTCAGGTCTTCCGGGTCATCAGATGTGTCCAGACCTTTTCTTCGCCAATTGCATCACTTATGCTGACCTGAACCTTGAACATCAGCAGGCAGGGGCGACGCCCCGCCAGAAGCCTTAGGGGGCGCCGTGAGCGATTCAGACAATATTATCGTTGATACGACAATGCGAATTTTTGCAGATCTTTGCGATCCACAAACCGTCAATAACGCTGCGGACGACAGTTGGAAACAACCGTTATGGGACGCGCTGGAGGAGTCCGGGCTGACGCTCGCCTGGGTGTCGGACGAGTTGGGCGGGGCTGGCGTCGATGTCACCGACGGCTTTGGTATTTTGCGCGTGTCGGGCATGTACGCGTCTCCCGTGCCGCTTTGTGAGACTTTACTGGCGGGGTGGTTGTTGTCCTGCGTCTCGGTGCAATCGCCGACGGGCGCCATGACGATTGCGCCGCAACGCGCCGATGATCGTTTAACCATGAGCGCAGACGGCGTTTTGTCGGGAATCGCGCGACAAGTGCCTTTCGCCGCCGAGGTCGATCATATTGCGGTCGTGGCCTATGATGGCGATACGCCGGTTATCGCGTTGGTCGCCGCATCATCGTGCAAAATTGAAGACGGCCAGAGCATTGCGGGCGATGCGCAGAACACAGTGACGTTCGACGGTGTAACGCCACTTGAAGTTCATCCCGCGCCCGACGGCGTTGACGCTCAAACCTTGCAAATGATGGGCGCCGCCGCGCGTTCGTCGCAAATCGCGGGTGCGCTTGAATCTGCTCTGGCGATATCCGTCGCGTACGCAAAAGAGCGTGTGGCGTTCGGGCGACCCATCGGGAAGTTTCAGGCGGTTCAACATAACCTGGCGGAATTAGGCGGGGAAGCTGCGGCGTCTAACGCGGCGTCCAGTTCGGCGGCGTCTGCGCTTGAAGAAGCGCTTGCCGAGGGCGGCGCTTTTGGCCCTGGAATTTTGTTGGAAGTCGCAGCGGCGAAAATTCGCACGGGCGAGGCGGCGGGCAAGGGCGCGGCGATTGCGCATCAGGCTCATGGCGCCATCGGTTTTACACAGGAACACGTCCTGAACCGCTTTTCGCGTCGCCTTTGGGCGTGGCGCGATGATTTTGGCAGCGAAAGCGTCTGGGCGGTGCAGCTTGGTGAAATGGTCGCGGCCAATGGCGGCGACGAGCTTTGGCCGCTTCTGGCGTCTCGCTAGCACGGCGAGCACAGGACACTTTGCAAGCGACACACAAGCGACAAGACCTTGAGATAAGGAAAACGAGATTATGAGCACAGCAATTCAATTTGATCCCATCCGGTTGCCGCCTGAAACCGAGACCTTGCGCGCAGAAGTGCGGGCGTTTTTGAAAGAAGAAATCGCCGCGGGCGTTTTCAATCCCAATTCCGTTGACGGCAAAAGCTTTAACCGCGAATTCGCGCGCAGGGTTGCCGCGAAGGGCTGGATCGGCATGACCTGGCCAAAAAAATACGGCGGTCAGGAACGGAGCTTTCTGGAGCGCTATGTCGTGACGGAGGAGTTTC